>CAYYNI010000060.1:0-12026 GCA_964472765.1 uncultured Thermotogaceae bacterium
ATCTTTAAAGAAAAAATCAGGACAGAGTTCATCTCCTGTTTTTCCACTGATCCATGAAAAAAACGCCCCGCTAAATCCAAGTCTTTTAGCCTTTCTTTTAGCACCGTCTAAAGTTTGATATCGATATTTTAAGAGTTTATCAGCCGTTTTCGGGTCTGTATATAAATACATTGGAAGATTGAATATTTCCTGATCCCAAAAAGCAGCACCTTGATAGGCTTGACAAGATAACCCCCTAGCACCCACCGGAAGGCTGGCGTGAGTAGGAGTAGCAATGACGCTATGGTAGGTGTTGAAACGAATAGCTGTCTCGTCAATGATATTTTCTGGAAGTTGAATATCATATTTTTTCCATTTTTCTTTCCAGAGCATTTCATTTGTTTTTTTATCTCGTGATAGTCATAGGAAGAAATATCCTTTAAAGCGTTTTTGAGTGGTTCAGAACATTCATTGGAGTGAAAGACACACATGTATTTAAAAATTTGTAATGTCTGATTTTTCTTGATATATCCGTCGATTTCATTTAATATTCCAGTATTTCGCTTGATTAATTGCCCCTTTATTAATTGCATTCCAAGAATATTCACATGACTGGTTACTGCAATTAATTGTCCTTTTTCTACTGTATTTGCTACAAAGTAAAGGGAGTTTTTTAAAACACCCATTTTGTAGTTCGTAAGATGTTCCCCGTTTAAATTCCAAACTTCCCCATCAATTCCCTCAACAATTTTTAGATGGATGTCTTTATCCGTTGATAATTCAATTTTCATGGGTATCACATGATAATCATCCTGATTTGCAAATTTTTCTTCATGATAGCAAACCGTTGCGCCATTTTGCAAAAAAGTACTGGTATAATCTACTGAATTGACTCCGTTTTTAAAATTCAAGATTCTCTTAAAACTCTTTGGTTTTAGTTTTTTAACTGAAAGAGGAGTACCTTCAATAAATATCTGTGTATATAAGCCATTAGGAACATTACATAGTTCTTCCCATTTTCCGTCGGCATTATCCCAAGTATCCGTAACAAAACAGCCTACATGATCTTTGCAAGTATCTTCTGCCATTGTTCCTCGATAACCCAAATAACCGTTTCCTATCATAAAATTGCTTCCGGAGTTGATGGACTGGGAAGAATCGTATATCGATTCGATTACTTCCCAACCGGTTTCCGTAATTAAATGGTCCGAGATCTTATACATAAATGTCTCCTAATGCTTTAGTTTTAAAACTTGTTCAATTTGAATATCATTTGTACTCAAAAATCTTATCGTTGCTTTTCCTACTCTATCTTCAGGGCCTATCCCTACACATAAAAATCCACCTGCTATTGCCGCAATAATACCGGCTTCAGCATCTTCGAAAACAACTGATTTTGAAGGAGAAACTCCCAATTTTTCTGCGGTATATAAAAAAAGATCGGGTGCCGGTTTTGTCCTTTCTACACTATGACCATCTGCGATTAGATCGAATAGTTTTTCCCCTTTCAGATTCTTTATAACCATCTGTGCATTCTTACTGGCAGATGCTATTGCTGTTTTAATCCCTCTTTTTCTGAGCGCAATGATTAAGTTTTTTATTCCTGGTAAGTATCCTTCTTCAGTTATTTCTTCAAGCAATTGCCGATAATATTCGTTCTTTTTTTCCATCAAACCGGCCATTTTTTCTTCTGGTAATTGTTTGCCGTTATATCTCAGAATGATTTGTAGGGATTGCCTTCTTGAAACTCCTCTTAGGCGTTCGTTTATTGAGCGGTCAAATCGAAAATTTTCATCATCTGCCATTTTTTTCCAGCCGAGGTAATGATACTCGGCAGTATCGGTAATAACACCGTCTAAATCAAAAATACAAGCTTCTATCAAACGCTGTACCTCCTTACTGAAACATTTTTTTATTTTAAGATGACTACTTCATTGGGTTCTAATAGCGTTTCAATCTGTTCTTTGTATTTGTTATTCAGAAGAACTTTTGAATATTCTTTTAACAATGAAGGCTTTATCGATTTTGTTTTTTGATCAAAATTAAGCAAAACCAATATCTTATCATTTTGATACGATCTGGTATAAGCCATCACATCTGGATCAATATCCACAAATTCTATGGTGCCATATTTGATGCAATCGGTTTTATTTCTTAAAGTAATCAACTTTTTGTAAAAAGATAGAAGAGAATCCGGATCAGACATTTGTGCTTTTACATTTAAGGAAGGATAATCGTCAGTGACCGGCAACCAAGGTTCGATCTTGCTAAAAGATGCGTAAGGATTCTCATCCCATTGCATTGGCGTTCTCGCTGAATCCCTGCCTTTATATTCAGGCCATAAATTTTTCCCAGCCGGATCGACAATTCTCTCATATGGAATCTGAGCATCTTCCATTCCAATTTCCTCTCCGTAATAAATAAATGCAGTTCCTTTCAGCGTAAGCAACATAGAAGCTAACACTTGTAAATTTCCCTTTTTATCCTTTGAGCCTTTAAAACGTTCTGTAAATCTTTTTGAATCATGATTACCTAAGACGTAACTTGGCCATGCAATGGACTGAAATAGACTTTCTGTATCCATAATCAATTTTTTGTATTTTTCAGGTGAATATGTCGTTATCTCTTTGAATTGAAAATTAAAAGCCAAGTCAAGCCTTCCGGGCAGAGTATAGAGAAAATAGGCTGGCAATCCCATTGGAGAGCCTACCTCACCGATTGTCACTCTTTCTTTATATTGATTCACAAGATCGCTTATCTTTTCTACCGCCAATAGCGTTTCCGGCCTGTCATTATCAAAGACTCTGTAATAATTTTCAAAATCGATCTTAGAGTTTCTTCCTCCAACTTTCGGATCATCTCTTAAATAGATATCTTTATAGAACATATTCACCACATCAAAGCGAAATCCGTCCACACCAATATCCAGCCAATATTTAATTGAATCCAAAACGGCTTCAACCACATCGGGATTTCTCCAATTCAAATCCGGTTGTTCTTTTACAAAAAGATGTAAATAATATTGTTCTCTTTGTTCGCTCCATTCCCAAGCAGATCCACCAAAATATGAAAGCCAATTATTTGGCGGCTTTCCCTTTTCCCCATCTACCCAGATATACCAGTCCGATTTGGGGTTGTCTTTCGAAGACAGGGATTCAATAAACCAGGGATGCTGATCTGATGTATGATTGTATACCTGGTCAATGATGACTTTTATCTTTCTTTCATGAGCTTGATGAAGTAAGTTCTTAAAATCTTCCAAAGTGCCAAACATGGGGTCAATGTCACGATAATCACTGATATCATAACCAAAATCCTTCATAGGTGATTTAAAAATAGGAGAAAGCCATATAGCGTCAATTCCAAGCCATTGAAGATAATCCAGTCTGCTTATAATCCCTTTTAAATCTCCAATGCCATCATTATTTGAATCTTGAAAACTCCTTGGGTATATTTGATAGATCACAGAACCTTTCCACCATGGATTTTGCATATCCAAGCCTCCTTAAAAAAAATCCCCCCCAAAATACTGGGGGGGGGAAATCGTATGAAGAATTATTCAAACATAGGGGCAAAACCGGTAACATCTGAAATATCCAAAGCCAATTCTTCTAAAGTAGCCATTGTGTCATCAGATTCACCGCTGATGATTTGATGAACTGCTTTGAAGAACAATGTGGATACTTCATTGTAATTTGGAGCAGATGCTGTGGAAGGTCTTGCTACAGCATTGATAAACACATCATAGAGTGAACCGAAGAATGGAACGGCTTCCAGTACTTCTGGATCCTCGTACAGTGTTTTAATAGTTGGGTTATAAGATTGCATTGCTCTTGCCTTTTGATGATCGTAATTAGCCATGAAGAATGCAACTTGTGCTGCCAACGCAGGATCTTTACTGTATTTACTTACTGCCAACTGCCATCCGCCAAGTGTTGCTGCACTGCCACCTTTACCAGCTGGAAGAACTGAAACATCGAATTTTCCTTTGATTGCACTGTCATCTGCATTTCCAAGAGCATAAGCGTAGGGCCAGTTTCTCATAAATAATGCATTTCCGGCCTGCCATGCTTGTCTGGCTCCTTCTTCATCCATAGCAAGAACACCTTCTGGACTAATGGTACCAATCCAACTGGCTACTTTATCCAAAATCTCTACAGCATTTTCATTGGCAATAGTGACTTCCTGATTTCTGTTTACAATGGAACCACCATCATTGGAAGCAATCCATTCAAGAGCATCACAAGTCAAACCTTCATATGCATTTCCCTGGAAGACAAAACCCCAGAAATCAGGATTGTTCTTCTTTTCGCCAGCCATGACAACTTCTGCCATTTCTTCAAGTTCGTCCCAAGTTGCAGGTGGGTGATCATAACCGTATTTTTCAAGTAAATCGGTTCTGTAATACAGAACTCCTGCATCAGTAAACCATGGAATACCAATGAGTTTTCCATCGACTGTGTTGTTTTCTACTATTGCTGGAAAGTGGTTTGGAGCATAGTCATAGGCACCGTACTGGTATAAATCGACAAAATGCTGTGCTAGATCTCCTGGCCAAATGACATCAATTTGATAAACGTCTACCTTATCACTCTTTGCTTCAAAGAACTGGAGATAGAGTCCAAGTCTGTCCTGAACCATGTCGGGAGTATCTAAAACATTGACTTTAACTCCTGGGAATAAGGCTTCGAATTCCGCAGCTGCCTGTCTGGCAAGTTCTAATTCAATTCCAACTGCTCCGGCTGCAACTGTTATGGTTTTCTCTGCAAACAAAGCCACTGATAACAGCGCTACCAATAAAACCGTCAACAATACTTTTTTCATAATTCAACCTCCTTGAATTTTCGGGTTTTACCCGTTTTTATCCTTTTACTGCGCCAGCAGTTAATCCGGCAACAATCTTCTTCTGGAAAATCAAAACCAAAACGACAACCGGTATCGTAACAATTACAGCCCCTGCCATGATCTCCCCGAAGGGTTCCTGTCTCGCAATCTGGCCTGTAAACAAAGAGATGGCAACGGGTATCGTTCTGGCCTGCGTTTCAATGCTTGTAAAAGTTAACGCAAACAAATATTCATTCCAAGCGGCTATAAAAGCCAACAGTCCTGTGGTAACCATGGCAGGCGCCGTCAAAGGCATCAAAATGTGATAAAAAGTCTGAAAAGCAGTCGCACCATCAACTTGCGCTGATTGCATGATTTCAACAGGCAGTTCCTTAAAGAATGCCGTTAAGACCCAAGTTGTGAAAGGTAATGTAAAAATCATATACGATAAAATCATACTTAACATAGCAGACATATTCAGCGTGTTGATCACAGCATATAAACCCGCTAATACAGTTACTTGAGGAAACATCGTCATGGACAAAACCAGGTATAAAAACAATTTTTTCCCCTTAAATCTCAATTTCCCCAAAGCAAATGCAGAAAAAGACCCGATAACGAGGGAAAGAAGCGTTGTAATGCCACCAACGATTGTACTATTTAAAATAGCCCTTAGGAATGTGGGGTTTGTGAAAACAGACTTATAATTTTCAAAAGTTGGTGCGAAATTACCTTCGGTATCTCTTGGAACAAACGTAGCTGGTGTCATCATAAGCTGGTTTTCTGTTTTGAATGATGAATTAAGCGCCCAATAAAACGGGAAAATCAAATAAACAAAGACGAAAATAACAACAAACCAGAATAATACTTTTTTAATTTTCTTTTTAGTCGCTCTTTTCATGACTGATCAACTCCAAAAGAACGGATATAAATGATAGAGAATATGCCGATTAGGATAAATATTATCATTCCAACAGCCGATGATAAACCCATGTTTCTATTCTGAATTAATTGGAAATAATTGTAAGAAGCCATAGAATACATCTTGCTGGACATCAAAACTTGGAAAACATCGAATACCCTCAAAGCATCTAATGTTCTGAATATTAAAGCGACCGCTAATGATGGCTTTAATAAAGGTAAAGTGATCTGGAAGAACTGTCTGATTTTACTTGCCCCATCAACCTCTGAAGCTTCATACAATTCTTTCGGTATCATTTGCAATCCAGCTAGTATGAGTAAGGCCATATAAGGAGCTGTTTTCCAAACATCTACTGCCACCATAGTAGGCATTTGCAGAGCTGAATTAGTTAAAAAAGAGGCCTGACCATCGCTTAATCCCAGCCGGTACACGATCATGTTAAAAAAACCAGCTGTTCCGGGTTGTAACATCCACTCCCAAATTCTTGCTGAGACAACAGTTATAACTGCCCATGGAATAAGCATCGTGGTACGCATAAGCCCTTTGCCTTTGAAATTGCTGTTTACAACCAGAGCCAGAAATAAACCAATAATGGTTTCTAATAATACGGAAAATATTGTGAAAACCAGTGTGTTTCCAACAGCTACCAGAAATTCTTTGTCTCTGGCACCTACTACAATCCTTTTACCAAACCAGTTGAACTGAAACAACTCTTTATACCGGTTCGGCGTCCTGGGTAATACCATAATCGCTCTTTCATACTCGATCGCACCGGTTTTTTCGTCTTTTATTACTTCTCCGGTATCTTTGTCAGTTTTTGGCTTTAGTTCCTTAAACGTCACACCCAGAAGCTGCGCATAATTGTCAAATCCAATAAACTTTGTTTCCTGATCACTGGCAAATACCCTGTTTGTAAAGCTTGTAACGATAACCTGCCCTAGAGGATATATAGCCACTATCGCTAATACAACCAAAGTTGGTATCAACAACTTATAAGCCAATGATTGTTCATTTTTCAGGATATTTCCCTTCGGAGCCTTCCCCATAAACTAACCTCCTTTTATGTAGTATTTCTCTTGATCAGCAATGGCGGGAATTCTACTTGCCTTATTGGTGTTTCGGGATTTTTGATTCTCTCCAACAACAGCCTCGCACCGACTTTACCAAATTCTTCAATGGGTTGTTCGATTGTTGTTAATCCTGCCTTTTCTGTCCATGTCTGATTATCGTATCCCACTAAAAAGAAATCTTTTCCAGGCATCAAACCTATCGTTGAAGCTACTTGCATCACTAACAAAGCAAAATTATCTGTCATTGCAAATATTCCGGGTCTTTTTGTTTCTGTCAACATCTTTTTAATTAAGTCATTGCTGGGTCCCATACTGTAGTCGGCATAAATAATCTGATCGTCATCAAATGGAACCCCTTTACTTTTTAAAGTATTTTTAAATCCGGTAACCCTTTCTCTCATGTGTTCGTTCTTGATATAGGGATTTGATACAGATGAATAAATGGCATAGTATTTGGTAATATCTCGTTCCAGTAAATGGTTAGCTGCAATCCTTCCGCCATTCAGGTTATTCAGATAAACACAACTGTAATTTTCTTTGTATTCTTCTATAAGAACAACAGGAACTTTTATCCTTATTCCATCGTTAAAAATACTTGGCGTTATCGTCATAATCACGACGCCTTCTACTTCCTGGGCAAAAGAGGGGTTATTGATAAGGGCGTCGTAACGCTTTTGTGATATCAAAGGATAAATGATGCTCTGATAATCTTCCTTGTCTATTTCGTGGTCGAAACTTTCAAGAATACGCCAATGAAATTCTGTTTTAACCTCCGGAATAAGTGCTAATATACGCCTTGATTTGCCTCCAGCAAGAGTTCTCGCAAACATATTAGGCTGATAACCGAGTTTTTTAATGGTCTCCTGTATTCTTTTTCGTGTGTCTTCTTTCACTGAACCGGAATTTAAGACTCTGGAAACAGTTCCAACGCCAACACCAGCTTCTCTTGCAACATCGCGTATAGTGACGGGTTTATTCTTCATCGTTACACCACTCTTGTGTTTTGTCGTGGAAACGTTTCCATTATAGCAGAAAAAAAAAACGAATGAAAGTCTAAATATTCAGAAGTATCAGAGATTATCTGACTATATTTATGATTAGTGATGATATAATCATTATTTCTTTTATATTCGGCATATTTTATTTAGACTTATAAAGATATCCATTTTGGTTTATTTTTCAGTTATTACTTTTTATGGGAATATGGCGGATAAGAATGTTTCTCTATGAAGATATGCTATAATTATTCAGGTAAGGAGGAATTATGGAAAAAGAGAATATCTCCAGAAAGAATAACCGAAAGCGTTTTTTTCAGATTATCGAGATTTTTTCAAAATACGGTTTTAGTTATCTCTTTAGAAAAATCAATTTAAAAAAACATCCGATTGATAGGGGTATTCGAATCCGGCATGCCTTGGAAGAACTTGGTACTACCTTTATCAAGTTGGGGCAGATGTTGTCGACCCGTTATGATCTGTTGCCGGTGGATATCATTAACGAGTTACGAAAGCTTCAAGATGATGTTCCTCCCATCAAGTATTCAGAGTTTATGAATCAGCTTAAAGCATCACTACCCGATTGGGAAAAACATATTTTATACATCCAAGAAAAACCTTTAGCCGCTGCTTCGATCGCCCAAGTCCACCGAGCATTATTACTGGATGGCACGGAAGTTGTTATCAAAGTCAGAAGACCTTGTATCCTGGAATTGGTTAAAGCCGATGTTGAGGTATTAAAAAGTTTGGCCAATTTTGTGAGAAGCTTTCCTGTATTTAAGGATTTTGATCTTCAAAATTTAATCAACGAATTTGGTATGGCCATCAATCGGGAAATGAATTTGTATTGTGAAGCTCAAGCGCTTGAACGTTTTAACCAGTCATTTAGAATGAATGATGTTATTTTTGCACCCAAACCCTATTTTGAACTCTGTTCGGAAACCGTTCTGGTAATGGATTATGTTCCCGGCATAAGATTCTCGGAACTATTAGATATGGACAATGATCAAATACCCATCAAAATTAATAAATCCACCTTGGTTGAATCGGGTGCTGATTGTATGTTTCAACAAGTTTTTATGATTGGGTTTTTACACAATGATCCTCATCCAGGGAATCTGATCGCCACAAAAAATAACCGACTTTATTTCATTGATTTTGGTCAAGTCAGTGTCGTTGACAAGTATACTAGAAGATTTTTGTTAGAGATGGTATTAGCCTTGACCCGCCGTGATGCCGAATTTCTTACTTTAATTATCACAGAGCATTTTTCAATGAATGATTCCGACAGTTTTTCGGAAGACATAAAAATCATGTTTTCTAAATACTACGGAAAACCACTAGCTGAATTCAGTATGTCGGAAATGATTATGGAAACTTTTAAGCTGATTCGATCTTATAAGATTCAAGTTCCAGGTCAGTTATTGTTGATGGGAAAAGTCATTTTAATGATCGAAGGAATCGCAAGGAAATTGGATCCCTCGTTCAACGCCATTCGTTTTACAGAAGATTATTTACGAACCAGGTGGCTGAGTCTTTATTCGGATAGAATGGATGCCCTTGAAGATGAATTTCTATGGAATTTTTTAATGTCTCCTCGAAAACTAAGAAATATTCAAAAAGTATATGATACCGGTAAGATTAAACTGGACATAGAATCCACTCGAATAGAGAGAATTATGCACGGTTTAAAAAATGGTTTAAACAGTTTAGCCATATCTATCATTATTGCAGCGTTGCTCATTAGCATCAAAAATTTCGAGAATCAGTTTTTAGCCTATGCGGGTGTTTTTATTTTGGGTCTTTTTGTCATTTACGAATTTATAACTGAAGGAAGGAGGAAATGAAATGTCACTTTTCGATGATGTTTTTTTTATGGGTGTAGGCGCAGTCTCCGAAATGAAGAAAAGAGCAGAGGATCTGTTAAAAAAAGGGAAAATTTCTCAAGAGGAAGCACAAAGAATGTTCGAGGATTTAAGAGAAGGTGAACAGTTAAAAGAACAGTTAAGTCCGTTATCTCTAAGTTTGGGGTTTTCCATGTATATGAAAAAAAGGGTTAATGAGCTCTTAGAAGATCTTAAACAGAGTGGGAAGATCAGCACAGAAGAAGCTAAAAAATACTATGAAAAGTATATTCCTGAAGATCTTCAGAAGAAATTCAAAGAAGCTAAAGAAGAAGCAGTGAATGAAGAAGCCTATGTTAAAAAGGAAGATTTCAACAAGATATTGGAAAAGCTTGAAAAAATTGAATCAAAGCTCACCGAAAATGAAGAATAATCTATCCTAAATGAAGGGGCACATGTAAATCTGATGTCTGAATTCATAATCATAGCGGTGACATTACTCACATTGGTGGTAATTGTCATTTTTAGTATTATCTTTTTAAGAAAGACTAATAAAAAAAATAGCGAAATGGAAATCGACTTATCTGCCTTTGAAGACAGGGTTCTTGAGCTGATCAGTAAGTTTCAGCATATTTCAGCGACGAGATTGACTGCCATGGAGAATAAGATAGAAGAAATGAATAAAGTTTTGAGATCGGCCAATGAGATGTATTTTAAACTGTCCGCAGTTTTATCCGATGCTGCAAAAACGTTAAGTGAAATTGATTCAAAAAAAGATCCGACTCTCAAACAAAATGAAAAGATCCCAAAAAAGGTACCTCATATTAACATCCCCAATGATGTGGAAGAAGACTTTGAGGAACCTGTTAGTGAAAAAGAATCTCTTTTCAAAGATACCGTCGATCATTTTACTTTTGAAGAAGAATTCATCAATCCTCCTGACTTAAAAAATAGCTCTTTGGAACACAAAATCATGAATTTATCATCTGAAGGGCTCGAAGCGATGGAGATTGCAAAAAAACTCGGCATTGGTAAAGGTGAAGTGGATTTGTTTTTGGGCTTATTTAAACGAAAATATAGTTGAGAGGTGTGTTTTGCGTAGCATTTTAAGGGAAAGATCGCAGGATTTTTTTTGTATATTGCATTACGATCATGCAGATTGGGTACACTTTTGGAATCAGTATTGTTTTGAAAATAGAGACTTCATGAGTGGTTATATGAAGACTCTGGAATTGGACACAAAAAAAGTTGAAAAAATACTAACACAAACCAAAAGACCTTTTTTAGACAAGATCAAACAAAAAAATGATGAAATCAAACATTTGAAGCAAAAATCAGCAAAGGCTCTTAATCATTCCAGTCAAGAACTAGAATTGGAAAAAGAGGATTTTGTCATTTATTTAGTTGGCGCTTTGGGAATACAAGACACCGTTTCCTTTTCGTCAAAAAATAGAGAAATTGTACTAATCGATTTAGTTTCACTTTTCAAAAACGATAGAATTGAATATCTTGAAGAAATTGTGCTTTCTTCTGCAAAACAAACAAGAAAGAATATCAATCAGACCAATCAGGAGGTTTATTAATATGGCAATCAAGCGAATTGGTGTTTTAACGAGTGGTGGCGATTCTCCAGGCATGAATGCTGCGGTAAGGGCTATTGTGAGATTCGGTATTAAAAGTGGCTTGGAAGTCTATGGGATTTACAGAGGATATGCCGGTTTATTGGATGAAGAAATTCAAAAATTAGAATATCGTGACGTATCCGGTATTATGGAAAAAGGCGGAACTGTACTTAGAACTGCCAGATGTCCCGAATTTAAAGTGGCCGATGTCAGGAACGAGGCAGCGCAAATACTAAAAAAACATGAAATTGAAGCACTTGTTGTTATTGGTGGAGATGGCAGTTTGCACGGTGCTGCGTTTCTCGATGCCGATCATGGCATCCCAACCATTGGAATTCCGGGCAGTATTGACAACGATATATATGGAACAGATATGTGTATTGGCGTGGATACTTGCCTCAACACCACGATGGATGCGATTCAAAAACTCAAAGACACCGCAACTTCCCATGAAAGGGCTTTTATTGTTGAAGTGATGGGCAGAGAAAACGGATATATCGCTCTGATGTCAGCTATTATTACAGGATCTGAAGCAGCCATTATCCCTGAGGTGCCTGTTGATTACGATAAACTTTCGGATAGACTCCTCGAAGAAAGAAAAAGGGGTAAAATAAACAGCATTATCATTGTCGCAGAGGGTGCTGCGAGCGCTTACACCGTTTCAAGACATTTGGAACACAAAATTGGTTACGAAACTCGTATCACAATCTTAGGACATGTACAAAGGGGAGGCAGTCCATCTGCCTTTGATCGTATTTTATCCACTCGAA
>CAYYNI010000061.1:0-11966 GCA_964472765.1 uncultured Thermotogaceae bacterium
AACTGATAGTGTTACGATCGCCAAAAAGATCTTTTTCACAATTTGCACCTCCAAAAAATAATTATCACTCTATCATTGTAAATTATATCACAATTACCCGGTTTCAGATAACCGGTTCACATAACCGGCTCAATCTTTTTTTCTTTTGAGATAATTCCTTAAACTCTTTGATATTTTTTGGTATCGTATGGCATTTTCATATTCTTCATTTTGTTTAGCTTTTTCAACCTTTAAATCATAGAAAATAATCTGGGTTTCGATGATGGTTTTTTTAATTCTCTGATCGGTTAACAGATCGTGCTCAAATAGGTTTTCCGCAATTAAATGGGGCAAAAGCAAAATGAGGATGACGTTTTCTTCACCCTTGTGATGGTTGGCCGGTCGGTCGTCAAACAAAGTGGATCTCTCCATGAGACCTTTCATATGCGTTTTACTTAAAGGATGAGAGTCGAATGCAATCATTTCATTCAAACAAAAATCACAGTAGGCGATAATTTTCTCAAAACTGTCATCGTGAATTTTTTGAACCCTTCTGGCTTCTCTTTTTCCACATCGAGAACACTTAATCGCCATCACCTTCCCACTTCATCCCATTATAACGGTTCATGATATTTTCAAAATCATCCTTTAGGATATCTTTCATCGCATTAGACACCTGTCGTAATATCCAATCCAGTTTTTCACGGTCGTCTTCCCGAAACTTGGACAACACAAAATCCGGCAAAGAAGGAATGTCTTTCGGACCGATTCCGATTTTAATCCGTTTAATTTCATCGGTTCCCGTCTGTTGGATAATATGCTTCAGACCTTTTTGACCCGCTGCTGATCCGTTTTTTCTCAATCTCATCCTGCCAAGGTCTAATGCAACATCATCATAAATAACAACTATATCCTCCACTTCCATCCCGGTCTTTTGAAAAAATTCCTGAACGGCAATGCCGCTAAGATTCATATAAGTCATGGGCTTAAGTAAATAAACACGGACGCCTTCGATCATACAGTGAAAGAGTTGATAGTTCTTTTTGTTCTCTTCTTTTTGCACTCCGGCAAATCTTTTCATAAAGGCATCTAACGCTAAAAAGCCCGCATTATGCCTTGTATAAGCATATTGCGGGCCGGGATTGCCTAAACCGATCATTGCAATTTTTTTCATATGCTGTCTTTATTCTTTTGATTCCTCTCCGATGACTTTCGGTTCTGTGCTTTCTTCTTCAGTTACTTCTGTTTCACCCTCCACTGCACTTGTTCTGGGTTCAAGGACCGAAACGATGTATTCTTCGGGATCAATATGAGCTTTCACTCCTGCAGATAAAGGAAGATCTTTCATTTGGATGAATTCCCCAACATCTAAATCCCCAATGTCCAGTTCGATGTACTCGGGAATATCTTTCGGAAGCGCTTCTATTGAGATCGAATCATAGTGATGTTCCAGAACGCCACCGTGTTCCAGGCCTTTGGGCTCATTGATAAAGCGAATAGGAACCTCGATGTTCATGACGTGACCGGCGGATGGCACATAAAAATCAATGTGAATAGGCCTGTCGTTGACCTTATGTCTTTGAACCATCTTCAGATAAGTCAGTACTTCCTCCACATTGCCGTCTTCCTCTTTTATTTGAAGTGTGATCGGTGTGGTGTTAGTAATTTTATGAATGACGGAGTCGAAGCTGGCAAAGTCCACTTCAAAGGTTCTGGAATCGAATTCGGGTCCATAAGCCACAACCGGTATCAAACCCTCAACCCTAACCTTCCTTGAACCGGATGTTTTGACTCGGTTTCTTTCGTTTACTTCCAATTTGATTTTTTTCATCTTCGCTATTCCTCCTTAGATTTATCGTACAAATGTACTTTTTTTATTAATTAAATAAAATGCTGACCGACAAATTTTTCCTGACCCTTAATACAGCCTCTCCCAAAAGTTTGGACAAATCAAGAACAGTAAATGTTTCCGGCAACTGATCGTGGGGAATGGTATTGGTGATCAAGACTTTTTTGATGACCGATTGTTCCAGTTTATTGATCGCATCGCCTGAGAGTATACCATGAGTTGCACATGCGATGACGTCTTTTGCACCTTTTGCCTTTAAAGCCTCAGCAGCACCCACTAATGATCCGCCGGTATCTATTATATCATCAAACAGAATAGCATTTTTGTCGCTGACATCTCCCACTACATTTACAATCTCTGCCACGTTATCTTTGGGTCGCCGTTTGTCTAAAATAGCCAACGACATCTTCATCTTCTCAGCTAGCCTGCGAGCTCTTTTTACACCTCCAACATCCGGTGATACCACAACGTACTCCTCTTCATTAAACGATTCCATCTGCTGAAAATACTTGATGAATACGGGGAATGATTGCAAATTGTCCAAAGGGATGTCGAAAAAGCCTTGTATTTGCTCCGCATGAAGGTCGAGCGTGATAACTCGGTCTGCACCGGCTTTGGTAATCAGGTTGGACACCAATTTTGCCGTGATGGGATCTCTTCCTCTGGCTTTTCTGTCCTGCCTGGCATATCCAAAATAGGGGATGATCACCGAAACAGAACTAGCAGAAGCTCTTTTAAATGCATCAATCATTACCAGTAATTCCATCAGATTGTCATTCACCGGATGGCAAGTGGATTGAATCACAAAAACATCATGTCCCCTCACCGTTTCTGCAATTCGTATGCTGACCTCTCCATCAGAAAACTTGGATAGTTCCATCTCACCCAGTTTCAACTTCATGTAATCTGACATTTTCCTTGCCAGTTCTGGATTTGAACTGCCGGAGAAAAACTTCATTATCGGTCGACTAAAAGGCATTTCATCACCCTTTCCTTTCATTTTCATATTTCTTTTTCAACTGAGAAGCCCTGTCTTCAACGTTAACCTGCTTCCCCCTTGCAACGGACAAGCAGTCATCAGGAACATCCCTCACAATAACAGAACCGGCGCCAACAATGGCTCCCTTCCCCACCGTCACCGGAGCAACTAACGACGTATTCGACCCGATAAAGGCCTCTTTTTTGATAACGGTTTGGCTTTTGCTGTATCCATTGTAATTACAGGTGATGGTGCCTGCGCCAATGTTCACATCTTCTTCAATAATCGTGTCTCCGAGGTAAGAAAGATGCTGTGCCTTTGAGCCCTTTCCAACCGTTGTTTTTTTTGTTTCCACAAAGTCTCCGATCTTGACATTATCTTCAAGCAGGGTTTTTTCCCTTAGTCTGGCAAACGGACCGATTTTAACTCCATTTTTTACCTCAACTCCTGACAAATGAGATCTTTCAATATGGTTGTTTTCACCAATCACACTATTTTCGATTTGCGTCATTGGACCAATATAACAACCTTTCCCAATGCTGGTTTTCCCTTTGATGATTGTCATGGGTTCGATGGTACAATCAGATTCAATAACCACCTGAGGATCGATATACACCTGCTTCGGATCAACCATACTGACTCCATTGAGCATGTAAGCCTTATTGATGCGCTCTCTGGCAACCTTTTCCAACACAGCCAACTGATATCGATTGTTGATTCCACTGACTTCGTAATGATCATCAGTCATCACACAGATGGCCTTGCCTTCATGCTGATCGATCCATTCAACAATGTCGGTTAAATAGTATTCTCCCTGCTGATTATCGTTTTTCAGGTTGTTTAGACTCTCTTTCAGCTGACGGGCATTCACCAGGTACATCCCCGAATTGATTTCCTTGATGTTGAGTTGTTCAGCTGTGGCATCTTTATGCTCCACTATTTTTTTAATCAGCCCAATCTCATCTTTGACAATGCGGCCATATCCGGAAGGATCATCCTTCTCGACAGTTAATACCGCCACACCGGCATCTGCGTTTTGATAGTCCTTCAGCATTTTTTTCAGAGTGAGACTGGATATCAGGGGCACATCACCACATAAAATGTAAACCGGCTCCTGGTCTCGTAATACTTTGATGGCCGGCATCGCCATCATAACTGCATGACCGGTTCCCAGCCTTTCTCTTTGATAAAAGATTTGAACATCTATTCCTTTTTCCAATGACCAATGTTCCAAAAAACGTTCCACCGCACTCATATTTTCTCCAATAACAACTGCGATTTTATCACAATGTTTGTCTTCTATCAAGTTTTCAAAACTATTTAGCACCCATTCCAATAACGGGTGGTAAACCAGTTCGTGCATCACTTTTGGTTTATCCGATTTCATACGTGTTCCCATCCCCGCAGCCAATATGATCCCCAGCATTTTCCTCCCCCTTTTCAATTCATTTCTAAAAATCTTTTCAAGGCATCTTTAATCAGTTGCTGTACAGAATAATCGTCTCTTTTTTCCATTAACTCCCTCAATATCTGCCTGGATTGACTCATTGAATATCCCAATGCTTCCAAGCCTTCTGATGCCTCCTGAAACAGTTTCAGGTTTTTGATTTTTTCTTCACTTTGAACGGTTTCGGTCTCTGAGAGATTTTCAGAGAATTCTTTCATTTTGGATTTCAGTTCTAAAACCAAACGCTCTGCAGTCTTTTTACCGATTCCCGGAAGACTTTTCAAAAAGGCTACATCGTTGAAGGTAATGGCCTCAATAATCTCCACTGATTGTGCAGAAGCCAATACCTTGATTACAGACTTTGAACCCAGCCCGCTGACACTTCGTAGAAGATTGAACAATCTGCGTTTTTCATCACTTTTAAAACCGTATAGTCTGAATTCTTCCTCAGAAGGCACTAACACAACATAAGCTTTACAAATTTCATCTTCACAAAGATACAATTCATTGTCGGTATACAACTCGTAACCGATGTTGTTTACTTCGAGGACAATCCGATTGTCCGGCTCTCTGGCGGTTATTTTTCCTTTCAGATAGTTAAACATCTGTATTCTCCTTCATATATACAATAAATACCATGTTTTTTCAGACAGTTGAAGCTCTTTCTTCGCAATGCCCAAAACAGAGTCCCCTGCCTGATAGGGATTCACGGTTATCTTCCACCCCTCACCCGATTGTAATTCAGGCAGTTTAAACCAAAGGTCTTCATCCGTCATGTTCACAGCAACCATTACATGATTCCATGAATCCAATTGCCTGCCGTCAATCGTAAAGGCAAATGCTCCCCGAATACGGTGGATGAGGTTTAGCCTGGAGCGCATTGCCTTGTTTTTAGATAGCCTGAACACCGGGTGCCTTTTTCTGATGGCAATCAGCTGTCGGTAGTATTGGTACAACGAGTGGTATTGAGCCTTCTGTTGCCATTTAATGGCATTGTAAACATCTCCCATGTTGTAGGTATTGTGATGCAAATGTTTGCTTCTGGCAAATTCTTCTCCTGAATGCAAAAACAACACACCTTGTGTGAACACAACTGTGAATGCCGCCAATCTGTTCATACTAAGCCAATCATTCCAGTTTTTATGCGGCGTGCTCTTTTTGATTTTATCAAAAAGGGTTAGGTTATCATGACAGGATGTATACGCAATCTGTTCACAGGGATGATCGGCAAAGTTTATCAGATCATCTTCATAGCCGATACTGCCGAGCATGGAACCTAATAAGGCATCTGACCAACCGATTTGAGAACTGATGAATCCGGTTGAATCATCATCCGGAAAGCCTTTAATGGCATTTCTGAGATCGTCGTTGAAAACAGCGATTGAATGACCCCGCTGAAATCCTTTGGTGGATCTTTCGCATTCCGGCAGAACTGAAACCCCTCCTGTCCATGGTTCACCATACAAAATCAGCTGTTTTTCTTTAGCTAATTCATGTTCTATGGTAAATAAAGTGTCTCGATCCATTAAACCCATCAAATCAAACCGGAAGCCATCAACATGATAAAACCTGACCCAATGGCGTAAGGTATCGATGATATATTTTCGCATAAACACTCTTTCGGTGGCTATTTCATTACCGCAGCCTGAACCATTTGACAGGGTTCCGCTATCATTCCAGCGATAGGCATAATCGGGAAGTGTTTGTGTAAAAATTGAGTCCTCCACTTCAAAGGTGTGGTTGTAAACCACATCGAGAATTACCCCGATGGCATGCTGATGTAACGTGTTAACCATTGTGCGAACCCCGTTTATTCTGGATAAGGGATCTTTACGATCAGCTGCATAAGAACCTTCCGGAACACTGTAACATACTGGATCGTAGCCCCAGTTGTAATCCGATTCATGGGCTTCGTCGACAGATTTAAAATCCTGTATTGGAAGGAGATGCACATGAGTGACTCCCAATTCTTTCAAATGATCCAATCCAACCGTCATCCCGTCATCCAAAGTGATACCCGTCTGACAGAAGGCTTCGTAGGTGTTTCTTTGTTGAAAAGCCACATCAGGATCAGCCGTGAAATCACGGACATGTGTCTCGTAGATGACACAATCACAAGCATTGTGCGGGTTTTCAAACTGATCATCCATCCGTTCAAGCAGATTGTCGTCAACAAAAACTGATCGTTTTGAATTCAGGGTCAACCCAATCGAAAATGGATCGATGGTTTCATGGATCTGATCTTCAATATTCAGCACATAACGATATTCTTTCAAATGAAAATTACCCTGGAAGCTCTGATACCAAAACCCACGCTCATTATATTCCATTGGGAACTGCTGGGTTTCTTCACCGCTAAACAGCTTGATCATCACCCACTTTGCCAGGGGCGAAAACAGTTTGAACACACTTTTGCCGTTCTCCATCCCGGGAAAAAAGGATATTTCTTTCACTTGAGAGGCGAATAGGTCGATGACTTTTGTTTTTTTTAATCGGGCTTTTGAACACTTTTCAGTCGCACTCACCAATAAAACCATCATTTTTTCCCTTAACACTTCAAGGGATAATGACTGCGGCAACGCTATTTCATAATGGGTTATACCGTTGGTTTCCTCTTTCTTGGAGATCGTGCATACCCATTCGTCAGATCCTTTTTCAACGATGAAAACCGGGTGTTCTTTGTCTTGATGATAATCATATCGAACGGTTGCACGAATAGTTTGTCTATCAATCAATTCACAATGCATCAGGTTCATCTTTTTCACCGTTCCAGTCTCTTTTTCTGATGATTTCCCTGAATCCTTTCAACCAGAAAAAAGTAATGATCCAGTTCAAGGCAATTCCTATTGTCATGATCATTCCAAATTCCCCCAGTATGGGGGAACTTGCAAACAGCAGACTGGAAAAGGCGATAATCGTTGTGAGTGCGCTCAAGGTAATGGCTTTTCCTGTTTTAAGGAAAACATTTTTAATATAGTCTGGTTTTGAAGTCTTTGCCTCTTCCTCTTTGAATCTGCCGATAAGGTGAACTGGCGCATCAATCGCCATTCCCATGATGAGTGGCAAGGCCAAAATGGTCATGAAGTTAATTTGCATACCAATCAGGTAGTAAAATCCGAACAAAAAGATAATCGTCATCCCCAACACCATTAGAACGGCGATGGAATCAGAAAATTTCTTTAACGAAATCAAGACCGTTATAGCAATAATGATCGAAGACAATAACACAGCAAAAATAATCGATTTGATGACGCTGGTCATAACACGATAATAGATGATGGGGTAACCGTAAAAATCAAATTCTGTTTGATCCAGACTGCTGATAAACCCTTTCAGGTTGTTGTCCACCCAAATATCATAATTTGGAGAAGCATAAATTTTGTAGACCATTTCATCATCAATAGTGGTGGTCAGGTATTTTTTCGCTTCCTTTGGCAACAACTCGCTTTGGAAAATGGCGTTGATAAAAGTTGAAAAGCTGGGACTATTGAGAAACAGTTTATAGAGATATTCCAGATCTGAATACACACCCAGTTTTTTAAAAAAGATTAGAGTAAAGGCGTTTTGAGAGCCACTGATAATATCTTGGATATTCATCTTGAAAGAATCATATTTTTCCAGCATTTCTTTAGGTATAAACGATGCCAAGGAATTGATTTGCCCCAGGTCCGGTGTACTCTTTTGTATTTCCATCTGAGCATCATAAAGTTTTTGAGGTTCAGATATGTAAGTAATAATGGTTGTATCGGCATTGGAAAAGATACCGTGTTCTGTAATCTTGCCGAGGACTTTTGCACTTTCGATTTCAGTGGGAATGATGTCGGCCGGCGTGTAGTTAAAGTCTTTGAAACATTGATAGGTAAAAAAGAAGAGCGGTATAAGGGCTAGGATAAAGGAGAAAACAACGATCAACGGTTTTTTTCGGGATGCTTTAACCATTCGTTTAAAAATGCTTTGGTTTTGTCTTTGACTTTTCGGCCTTATTTTGAGATAACTGTAAAAAAAGATCAACAATGCGGGCAATACGACGATCATCACACACAAAAAAGCCAGTATTCCGATGGCTGACATGATACTGACATGTTGCAATGCTGGAGAATCGACAAAAATAAGGGACATAAAGGCAGCGATCGTAGTCAGTCCGCCGATGAGTGTGTTTTTCCCGGAATACTGAATGGATCGGATGACCGCCATCTTTGTCAACTGTCTTTTCCCCTTTTTGGTGCTTTTATTGAATAACTCAACATCTTCGTTCAGCTCTTCAGAAATGCGGTGAGAGAGATGGATACCAAAATCTATTCCTAACCCTAAAAGAAGCGCAATAACAAAGCTGGACATAAAATCCATGCTGTGAAAGATGAATTGAAATAGTCCCACAGACCATACTGTTCCCATAATTAGGCTGAAGAAAATAGCGATAGTGGTGTAGAAGTTACCGTATACGATAAAAAACAACACCGATATGGAGATTAGAGTAATCAGAGTTGTCACAGAAAAATCTCTGGAAATGATCTCATTCGTATCGAGGGCTTGCTGATAAGAGCCTGTTATTCCATATTGATAACCAGTTTCCATGTCATCAATCAGCAAGTCCATTTCTTTTTTGATTTCCTTGGTTGCCCGGGCGGCAAAATCCAAATCCAACACGGGTTTTGTCAAGATGATGTTGATCATAAAAATTTCATTGTCAGGACTGAAAATAACGAAATTTTTCGGGTCATCTAAATTCAAGACATTGTCAAAAAAATCCTCCAATTTTTTCATGGATTCTCCGTAGTTACGAACAATTTTAAAGTCTATTTGAGCCGGATTTTCCATTAAAAAATTGGTGAAATTCAAAGTGGTGGATAAACCCTTAAAGGTATTGCTGTATGACAATAGTAATCCTGTCGTACCCATCATACTCATGGAATCGATATTCTGGAAAAATTTAACGATATCCACCCTTCTCTCAAGGGTTTGTTTCAGCCTTCCCACAAATTCAAGCGCCTTGGACCGGTCTCCGTCATAATCAAATACTACCACGAGCGAATCTCCCACTACGTCGCCGGAGAAAAGTTCCTTATACTGTTGGGAATATTCATCATCTTCCGGCAAAAGAGTTGTCAAATCCGTATTAATGGTGATCTTTGTTGCATGATACCCAAAGAATACCGTTATCAGGATTGAAATAAGTATAATCTCTTTCCAGAAGCGTTGTACGATACGACCTAAAATCTCCATTATGCCAACCTCACCGAATACGTTACTTTCATAAAAGCGTCCATAAAATAATCATTCCAATATCCCTGAAAAAACGAATAAAGGTATAGCTGTTGTTTTTAAAGAGCAGCTCAAACAACGAATAGGACCAAAGGCAGATCATGAGAACAATCAACCAACCAAAAAATTGAAACTGCCATGCAGAACGATGGATTAGGGGCATAATCAGCGGGAGAAAAAAATAGGGGACATAGGTAAAGGCTATATGCGTTTTTACCCAATGATTTCGATCTGCTTTGATAAGCAATAAATCCAATCCAAACAATATAAAAGAAAAAAATACCGGTATCAGCAGTAGAAACAAAAAGGCTGTAAAAGAAAAAAACGAGAATAGCACCCCTAAAAACCGACTGTCCGCCAGTAAATTGATACTGATGATGGCAATAAATGCCATAAAAGATTGGCCATAAGCGCATTCTTTTCTCTTAAAAAAAACTACGGGAAAAAACAATGCATCAAATAAACAACTCATTCTTCATCTCTCCAATATGGATAAGAAACCAGTTGAATCGGTAAAGGCATCATTTCATCAAGCACTGTTTGAAGGGCTTTAAGGTTTTTAATGGTTGCCTCAAAGACCACCTGTTCCCAGCCTTTTTCATAGCTTCTGATCAGGGCATCATAAATCAAGCCTTTCATTTTTAATTGCAGTTCATCCGCAGACAGCTCATTTGAGAACTGAGCCGTAGGGCCTGACACTTCAAGAGCATACCTGGGATAATAGACACTCTGTTTTGCTTGTTCCAATTTCTCCTCACTAATACCCCTACGATTCAGTGCATAGGGTAAATCCATCTGCCTCAAAGTCTTTGCAGTTGTGGTTGAATGTTGGGCATTAGGCACCACCAGGCGCAAAAATCTCTGATCCTTTTCTCTCTCCATCTCCAATATCAGTTCATCGTTTCCATAACCGTTTAAAACGATTAAAAGGGAGGGCTCATAATGAATTTGAATGCCTGGAGCCTTAGCCGTTGCGGAAGTCACTATTCCTTCACTGATTGCATTTGCTTTGTTGACCATCACATTCAATTCGTTCCTTTCTTGGTACTTTTCCACGGCATTTAGAAAATTATCATAAGTGTAGCAATCAATGAACAACGAGGTGTCATTAAGATCCAAATCACCGTCGAATACATTGTTTACCGATTCTTTCTTTGAAATAAAAACGGGGTCGGTGTATTTCGTTAGGGCGGATTCAATTCGCCAGTCAAAACCGGTTAATGAATCCACGCCTAAGAAAAGTGCTATGATACCCATCATTACGGAAAAGATACAGAAAAGAACCTTGATCATTCTTTAGTTAAAAGTCCCCCATTCACCCATTGAAAACTTTTCGACAAACAAATCCAACACAGTTTTCAGTTGATTATCTTTTTCCGGATTGACTTCAATGACAAATCGGGTACTATCACTGGTATGATCTCCTTCATCATCGACTTGCTCAACCGGTTGTTCTTCCACTAAGATATCCGGTTCGATTCCCACGATATGGATATCGTTGCCGTTGGGCGTGAAATAATGGGCGGTTGTCAACCATAATTCTCCGTCGTTGGACAGGGGAAAAAGGGTTTGAACAGCTGCTTTACCAAAAGATTTTTCACCTACTAAAGTAGCCAGATTATAATCTTTCAACGCACCCGCAACGATTTCTGAAGAAGAAGCACTGCCACCATTTATCAGTACCATCATGGGAAGATCTTCAAATTCGTTACCCAAAGACCGGTAGGTGTTGATAAAATTATCAGCCGATTTGGTGGTCACAATCACCTCTCCGGATTCAACAAACAAAGAGGCGATGAGAATGGCCTGAGTTAAGTATCCACCCGGGTTGTTACGCAAATCCACTACAAGTGCCTGTATCTGTTGATCATACAAATCGCTTAACGCTTTTCTCAGTTCTGTGCTGGAATTTTTGAAGAAGTTGTTGATCCTTACATAACCCGCTTTGATTCCTTCATATTCCACAAGGCCATATTGAACCATGGCTGTTTTGATTTCCGCTCTTTCGATGCTGAATTCCAAAATTCCGACAGGTTCTCTTACGACTTCCAGGTTAACAATGGTCCCTGGTATGCCTCTGAGGTTGTTCACCGCTTCCATGTAGGTCATATCTTCAACAGGGCTGGCATCGATGGTAATGATCAAATCCCCGGCTTTGATACCCGCTTTATAGGCTGGCGTACCAAACATGGGGGCCACCACTTCTATGACCTGCAAATGAGCATTATAAGTGACTTCGGTACCGATTCCACCGTATTTTCCTTCCTGCTCAATATTGCTTTCCGCAACGTCCGCCGCAGTCAAGTAATAACTGAAAGGGTCCTCTAGCCCGCCGATTAACCCCCTTACACTGGCATCAACAATATCATCATAGTTTATTTGATCTTTTTCATAAAATTCATTTTCAATATAATACAATGATTCAAAAAAGGGTTTTAACTTGTCATACA
>CAYYNI010000062.1:0-11956 GCA_964472765.1 uncultured Thermotogaceae bacterium
TATAGCGTTCGAGCCCGTAGTCGCCGTGATAGCCTTTCATGTTTAAAATGGCATTCAATCCCACCGTATGGGCATCACTCTCGATGGTGGCCCCCACGACAACGAGTTTTCTGCCCAGTTGTTCTTCGATGTACCGGTCTACTTGTTCCCGATCCATGTGATCAAACTTGGCCTCCACCACTTGAATGTCATCCGTATTAATGCCGGTGGAAGTGTGGCCGTAAACAACGAAAAAGCTGAAATCTCCGCCCAAATCTTGCATGCTCACCACTTCCGCTTTTTCAAAACCCATTTTCTTTACCAAACGCTTTGCCGCTTCTTTTGCCAACGCACCGGATTTCAAAGGCAGAGTAAATGACAGCTGCATGGCTCCATCGTTGGTGGTATCGCCGTACGGATAAACCATCATCACAATACACCTCCCTCAAAACCGGTTGTGTCGATGTTCAGTAATTTTTTAAAGGCCCCTTCAAAGGGGTTGTGGTATTGGGACGATTTCCTGATAACACCGTCCAATCCTTTGCCGCCTGTGGGAGTTCGTTTAATATCGGCAAAGTTGGCCTCCTCAATGGACTGCATCAGTCCCACCTCTTTGGTGTGTTCCAGCAACTCGATGGCCTGTTCCAACACCTGATGGGCTCTTTTCGAAATAAACGAATCATCACTAATTTCAAATTCTTTTCCAAGAGAAAAGGCGTTGTTAAAGATATAGTCGGCATTTTTCACGGCAAGATAGCGATCCTGCATGAAAGGGGTGTGAATGGCTTCGGTCAGCATTCCCAACAGTTGAATATCCTGGCCGGTCAGCACCGAGACGAAGTTGAACATGGTGTTCATGGCGTATCCTTTAAAAACATCACCTGTCATGTGTTTGGTGGGAGGCATATATTTCAAGGTAGCCTGCGGGAAAAGTTCTCTCGTCAGCAGGGCATGGGCAATTTCATAGGAAAGTCCGTCTTGAATATCCGGGTTGATCTCAAATGCATGCCCCAGGCCCATGTATTTGGGTTCCATGCCAGCTTTCAGCGCAAACGCCTCATTAATCAGCTGAGAAGCGGTTACGGCATAAGCCTTTTCGATGGCATCGGAGGTCGTGAGGTAATTATCTTCTCCCGTGTTGATGGTAATATGAGAGGCAGCACAGATCAGCCTTGAAAAGTACTGGTCGATGAGGGTACGTTTCATGTTGATGTCCCGGAAGAGAATACCGTACATGGAATCATTCAGTAGAAAATCAAGCCCTTCCCAGGCCCCCATCATGGCAATTTCCGGCATGCAAAGACCTGATGCGTAGTTCACCAGACGGATATACCGGTTTTGCTGGCCTGCCACTTCATCCAGAGCAGCTCGCATGATTCTGAAATTTTCTTGAGTGGCGTATGTGCCACCGAATCCTTCGGTTGTGGCACCTTCGGGAACATAGTCCAGCAAACTTTGAGCGGTAGACCGGATTACGGCAATGATGTCGGCTCCTTGTCTGGCTGCCGCTTGGGCTTGAATCACATCCTCGTGAATGTTACCGGTAGCCACAATCACATATTTATAGGGTCTGACCGGATCTGACCAGGTTTCATACAAGAGTTCATCCCTTTTATCTTTAACCGCACGGATATGGTCCATGGCCACCCGTGTTAATTGAAGGGACAATTCATTGATTCTGTCGAAATCGTTCATGGGGATGGCGGTAAGGTCCAGGTCTTCTTCGGCCACCCGCTTGGCGATTTGTTCGGGTTCCTGATGATAATGCACGCAGGCATTCAAAACATATAAAGCGGCACCGGTGTCCAACACGCCTTTTTTCTCCAATTGCTTGACAATGATGTTGACATATGGTGTCTCGTCCATATCCGCACCGGTTATGCCAAACAAACGCAGAACGGTTCTTTCGATGCTCGTGGTGGTGTGTTGGCCGATCAGCTCCATGAGATCGTTTACAATTTCCCTGCTGATCGCTTTTGCCCGGCTTACCGGTTCACTTTTCAGTCTCAATTTCAATTTTTCCAATTCTATTCCCCCGTTGAATTAAAATAATTTGTTAGCTTGATCGACGTCATACTGAATGTTCAAGAGCTGATAGGCTTCTTCAGTGACTTGTCGACCCCTGGATCCCCTGGTTAAAAAACCCTTCTGTATCAGATATGGTTCGTAGACTTCACTGATAGTGTCTGGTTCCACTCCGACAGCCGCAGCGATGGCTTTCACCCCTGCAGGACCTCCCTTGTAATGGCGGATAATGGTTGTGAGAATTTTCCTGTCCATGAAATCCAAACCATGGTCGTCTATTTCAAGGGCTTTTAAGGCCTGGAACGCATCGGATTCTTCTATTTTTTCATGTCGGTTCACTGTGGCGAAATCTCGTATTCTTTTCAGTAGCCGGTTTGCAACACGCGGGGTCCCTCTGGATCGCATGGCCGCCATCTGTGAGGCCTGTTCATCAATGCCGATATCCAGAATTCCCGCAGAACGTTTGATGATCTGTTCCAGTTCCTCAGTTTCGTAATAATTCAATTCCAGTTGAATGCCAAAACGGTTTCTTAAAGGAGAAGTCAGTAATCCACTCCTGGTGGTCGCACCGATGAGTGTGAAACGGTTCAAATCAATACGGATGGAGCGGGCGCTGGGTCCTTTTCCGATCATAATGTCCAGTGAGAAATCCTCCATGGCTGAATACAACACTTCCTCCACAACTCGGCTGAGCCGGTGTATTTCGTCAATGAACAGCACATCTCCCCGTTCCAGATTGGTCAATATGGCCGCCAAATCCCCTTGTTTTTCGATAACAGGACCGCTGGTAGTGTGAATCTGATACCCCATTTCGTTTGAAATCACATTGGCAAGGGTTGTTTTTCCCAAGCCGGGAGGACCTGCCAACAAAACATGATCCAAGGGCTCGTTTCGTATTTTTGCCGCTTCGATGGTAATGGCCAGTCTTTCTTTGATCTTTTTCTGGCCGATGTATTCCGTTAGGTTTTTTGGGCGCAGTGCGTAAAAACCGCTGTCTTCTTCCTTTTCTTCACTTGTTAAAATTCTTGTTTCATCGAGATTTTCCAGTAATTCGTTTTCCATGTGTCTTTCATCACCTCAGGATAGGGCTGTGTCTGGTTTTGCTGGTTGGGCAATTCGTGAATTGCCCCTACATTTTTATCTTTTTTTGGGCAATTCGTGAATTGCCCCTACAGCTGTTTGATTATCCTCTCTTGTCTGGGCGGTTTGTGAAATGCCCCTACAATTTCATTTTATTTGTCATGTCGTTTTTTGTTTGAAGCATTCATCACAGTTTGAGTTTGAGCATACGCCAGTTTCCGTTCATGTCTTTTCTGTAATCTTCTATCTTGTCACCAAAAAGGTCTTCAAGTGCTTTTTTCTGATTAAATCCCGTTTCCAGGTAAGCTGTTTTACCTCTCAATCGATGAATCTGTTGGGCGATTTTCTGATAAAATTGCAGCCCGTCCTGTCCGCCAAAAAGAGCCTGATGAGGCTCATGCTTCAGTACCGTTTGATCCATGTGATCCAGGTCGTCTTTCGAGATATAAGGGGGGTTGGAAACCAGCACATCAATCTGTTCAAGCATACCATCCAAAGGTTCCAAAAATTCTCCCAGATAAAACGTAATCGATGAGTCGACACCGTGTTTTATAGCATTTTTTCTCGCCATATCAATGCAGGCCTGTTGAATATCCGTGGCAATGATTTTAACCCCAGGAATAAGTTTTGCCAAGGTGATGGCGATTACACCGCTGCCCGTACCGATATCCGCAATGTGCAAACCCGGACTGTCTCGATAGTCTTTAACCACCCATTCCACCAGTTCTTCCGTTTCCTGTCGGGGAATCAGTACGTCTTTGCTAACGTTGAAATCATAGGAATAAAACCGTTCCACTCCAGTAACATAAGCCACCGGTTCTCCTTCAACCACCCGATTCAATAGCTGTTTGAAAGCAGACAGCTGCGAGGGATCAAGTTCGTTTTGCCAATTGATGTACAGATGTGTTTTGTCCATGTTCAAGACCATTTCCATAAGTTTTTCAGTGGTATTTCGGGGGTTATCCAACCCCTTTCTTTCCAAATAGCCTTGAGTCCAGTTTATCACTTTTCCAACTGTCCATTCGTTCTCTATTTTACTCACTCCAAATCGTTGCTTTCAGCTACTTGTACCAATGACTATTTTACCATAAAATACTTAATTCTGTAGGGTTTATTGAGTCAAAGGCGGCATATTTTCAGTTTTTTTATCTTTCGCTAGCCCGGTGACAATTCGTTCATCCGTTTATCTATAATCTCTCGGGTAAATCAAAAAGTATGCCTATTCTTTGAGAATGTTAACTTCCGTCTCGTATCCGGCGAAAAAACTTTCTTAAATTTCTGATCTTTAACATCACATTCATCTCTCATCATATAAGAAAAGACCCCAGTATCACGCTGAGGCCTTTATATCTTTGTTATTATTTCTATTTGTTTATTTGGCTAAAAAATGCTGTTTTTACTTTCTATTCACTTGTCTTAGAGTGAAAATTCTGGTACATCTTTTTGCCACCAATTCGAATTCAAAGCATTATTACATATTTCTATGGGTTTGCAGGAAGGATTCGGTGAATTTTTCAAATTCCGCTTTCAAATGATAGAACAATTCTCTGTAAGAGGCATCATTCTCTTTGATTAGTGCCTGTTCGAATTGAGCTGCCTTTTCTTCCAAGATAAAGACAGCAAGATTTCCAGCTGTTCCTTTTATCTTGTGGGCAACTGATTTCATAACTTCTTTGTGATTCATCTGTACAGCCTTTTCAAAGTCTTTGATATCCTCTTGTGTATCCGCAATAAAACTTTCGAGTATCCTCAGATATGCTTGTTTGTCTCCCATAAGGCGTTCGATCCCTTCTTTGAAGTTTACGCCATACAGATTTAATGCGAGATACTCTTTCTGATCGGTATCCTTTTTTTCGACTTCCATTTTGCTTTGCTTGAGATATTTCAACATCATTTCATTTAAGTCTTTGTATTTTATGGGCTTGGATAAAAAATCATCCATCCCGGCGGCTTTGACTTTTTCGACAGTTTCATTCATGACTTCAGCTGTTAAGGCTATGATCGGGACATTTATTTGTTTATGCCTTTCATTTTTACGAATTGTTTGAGTCGCTTCCAAACCACTCATTTTTGGCATTTGAATATCCATGAGAATGAGGTTGTAATGCTCATTTATTGCCTTTTCAGCCGCTTCTTCCCCGTCTTTTGCAAAGGATAGTTGCACTTTGGGAATCATTTTTTCCAACAGGTTTTTAATCAATTCCCTATTGATACTCACATCCTCTGCTATTAATATTTTTGGCGTTCCTGAGATTATTTGCAAACTTTTCTTTTCAGGCTCAACCTCTTGGACAATCTCTTTCATGGTCGAATATTCGGTAATAATTGCAAATGAAAAGCTAGATCCGCTTCCCGGTTCGCTTTCGACTGTTAAGGCGCTTCCCATCTTGTTTAAGAGCATATTCGAGATCACCAATCCTAAACCCGTGCCTCCGTATTTTCTGGTAATAGAAGTGTCTGCCTGAGAAAAGGCTTTGAACAGACGATTTTTCTGTTCCTTGGAGATACCGATGCCGGTGTCTTTAACTTTAAAACCAAATGAGCCTGTTTTCTCGTTTACAGCCTTAAAATTGACGATCATTTCTACTAAGCCTCGTTCGGTAAATTTTACGGCATTGCCTATCAGATTCACCAACACCTGTTTCAGTCTGACGGGATCAAATAGCCCAAACTGAGGCATTTCATTTTCAATAATCATATTTAACTTTAACCCTTTTTTTTGAGCCTGATAATCCAATATATCAACAGTTTCTCTAATCAATTTTTTAACATCCGTTTCAATATACTCTAATTCCAGCTTTCCGGCCTCAATTTTAGACAGATCCAAAATATCACTAATCAGTCCCAATAGTACATCGGCAGACTTTTCGATGTTGTCCACATACTTATATTGCATTTCGTTCAAACTGGTACCGGCTAATAACTCCGAAAAACCAATGACACCGTTAAGCGGTGTTCTGATTTCATGGCTCATGTTCGCTAAAAATTCAGATTTTGCTTTATTCGCCTGTTTAGCCTCCAATGCCAATTTCTCGGCTTCAGCCTTTGCTTTCTCCAAGGAGAGGTTTTTCTGATTCAATTCTTCTGTCCTTTGAGCCACTTTATTTTCCAACGTTCTGTTCATATGGTTGATGCGCTCATACAATTCTTTGTTTTCATAAGACATTTTATTAAACATTTGGGTAATCACATCAATTTCGTTCCCGGTTTTCACGCTAATTTGAAATCCCAGATTCCCTTTTTCAATTTCCTGCATACCTCTCCCTAATATTACCAAGGGATTAGTTACAACACGTTTTAACAATCTGTCAATCAACAGCATATAGATAAAAAAGATGATGAGAATTAAAGCCAAGATTAAGATTGCAAAAATTACGGTTTGTCGAATAATCTTTTCTATGGAATAATATAGCTTCATGTATCCGGTTGTCTCACCGGCTACTGACAACTTTGATGTATATTCCAAATAGGCTCCCTTGAACAGGTTGTACTGAACACTCGATTTGTTTTCTATTGAATCGGCAAGGCGTGTATCCAGGCTGTATGATTCCTTCGTTTGCGTTGATTTCAAAAATGATCCTTTTGAGTCGAACAAATCAACTCCCAGAACATCATGAAAATTCAGAAAATCTTTTAACTGTTGGGTTAATGCCACATCATTTTCCATATAAATATCAAAGGCTATTCTGCCTTTTTTTGATTCGATCAATGTAATAATTAGCTCATCTATGCGGTCAATAAAGGCTTTGAATTTGCTGATTTCTGAGGGGATAAACAGAATGAGAGAAAAAAGGCAACCAAAAATAAAGATAAGCAGAAATACCTTGTGTATCTGTGAACTGAGAAGCTTATTATCTTTTTTCTTTTCTCCCATGAATTCATTCCTTTTATGGTGATACAGTTGAGTGATAAACAATCTCCCCGTTATGGTATTTGAGAATGACAGCTTCTTTATCGAAAGGGTCACGCCCTTTTGTGAAATCGAATGTACCGGTTACACCTTTAAAATCTTTGATTTGGTTCAAGCTATCCCGAACCGCTTTTGGGTCAAATGAGCCGGCTTTCTTCACTGCTTGCTCAAGCAACATCATGGCATCGTAAGCAAGTGCCGCACTGGAAGCAATCAATCCTTCTCCGTATTTTTGATAATATTTTGCAACGAAGTGTGCGCTTGTTTCATTTTCCGAATCCTTGTGCCAATGATTTGAAAAGTAATGACCTTCGGCAGCTTCTACTGTACTAAACCCAAGAAGGCCTTTCCCCCAGCCGTCTCCGCCTAAAAAGGTGGTTTCTATTCCCATATTATACGCCTGCTTGATGATCAGCCCACTGTCAGAACCGTGTCCGGGTACAAAAACGACATCTGGATGGTGTTCTTTTACTTCCAAAAGGATTTCTGAAAAATCATAGGCTTCGCCTAAATACGTTTCCTGTGCCAGAATCGTGCCATCTTTTTCAAACTCCTGGGCAAAAAATTGAGACAATCCAATGCTGAAATCGCTGGTGATTTTCGTGAGGATAATCGCTGTTTGAGCATTCAACTCATCCAGAGCAAACCTTGCCATGACTTTTCCCTGAAAGGGGTCTGTAAAACAAGCCCTGAATATGAAATCTCCCGCTTTTGTCACATCAGGATTGGTGGAAATGGGAGAGATCATCAATACACCTTTCTCTTGGAATTTTGGGGCAAAGTATAGGGATAACCCACTGGTGTTGGCACCAATAACGGCAAATAATTCTTCAACACGTTCAATCCGCTCCATCAACTGTTTGATTTCCTCCAAATCAATGGAACCCACTCGACAGTCCAAAATTTCTATCTGTTTTCCGAGCAAGCCACCTCGACTGTTGATTTCCTCCATTGCCAAAGTGGCTCCTTTTATATCTTCCGATGTGATTTTACTTTCCACAGCGGTAGTTGATTGACCGTAAAGAACCGGTATCGTGATGGTTTGATTGGCAAAAAGGCTTATTGAGAGAACAAAAAATATCACAAGGCTAATGACTATGGGCTTCATCGCAAAACCTCCTATTCAGTTTTTTTATCGATGAATGTGATAACTTATCTTTAATCAGTATCTAAAAAAAACGAGGCGTATTGGCTAAGACTCGATTTGTATCGGTATACAATTGGTTTCGACCATTGCGCTTGTGTGGGCAATTCGTGAATTGCCCCTACGTGTGTCTGAAATTTCTTTTTATTGTTTGGGTATTTCGTTAATGGTGCATACTGATTTACAAAGATCATGTACAAATGTTGATGAACGATAATTATTTACCCTTTAAAATGGCAGCTACTTTTTTGGCCTCTTCCAAATTAAACAGTTCGATGCAGACTGGAAAATCATCGGATAGTTTTTTATTTTTGGTGAAATTCACAAAATCCTCAATGGTTTTTTGATCCGGAAATACATGGGCTTTTTTCTCATTAGCCCCGTGAAAATGGATTTCTGAGATTTGACCTGAAAATCTTTCATAAAAAGCTTCAATAGATCTTTTATCAAAAAGCAAATGACCGTAATCCATGGTAACTTTAATATTTGAAGTTTCTTTTTTCAGATAATCACAGAATTCAAAGAAAAGGTCATTTTCAAGGTTTTCGATGGAAATTTTCTTTCCTTCTTCAGCAATAGAAAAATAGAAATCAGCAAACTCTTTGAAGTTCATAAAGGGGTGAATGGTTATGTTGAGATAGTCCTGGTCTTTAAAAAAGGCATAGGCATTCTTCACATGATCCAGTTTATCGGTTGGTAAATGAACACTGATTTTTGTTTGCCTGCGTATGTCCTCGATTTCTCTCATGAATGTTTTCTCTGTATTCTTATTCCATGTATATACCAGAAGTTCACAAAATTGAATGTTTTCTCCCCTATGCTCTACATTCTCAAGAAAAGACCCGTTAATCTGCCAAGAGGTTGCCCCTATCATCATCTTTATCACATCTCCAGTCCAATAAATTTAGATTCTTGATCTAAAGCAGAAGCTCTTTTTGTTATCAAGATATTTCCATTATCGCTTTCGACTTTTCCCCCGATGGAACGCACTCTTGCTATCATTTTTGTTGAATACACAGGAAATTTCCCATATTCTCTTCTATTATAACACTTCAAAAAAACTTCCATCCATACGATAGCTCCATAAGCAAAATAAATTTCTTTTTCGCTTGATAACAAGGCCATAAAAATGTGATATACTACTCTCATCTTCTCATATACAATTGGATTGAAATAGAATAACGACTTTCAAGTGAACTTGAGGGTTTTTGTGAATAAAATCTTAAAATGGAGGTTTCGTATGAAAAAAAAGATTTTTGCCGTTTTACTAGTCATTTTGATGGTTTTGTTTGTTGTCAGTTGTGATAAGGAAAAGGAAGAAAGTGCTGAAACAAACCAAACTAAAGAAAAGGAACAGGTATCGACTTTTAAGAGTGAAACTTACGAGGCAACTGATTTTGTGATGACCATTGCCAATGGTTATTCGAAACTGGACATCGATGGTGGCGTGCAAGCCTATAAGGGCAATGATATGATCGAGGTCTGGGCAAGGGGTTTTAATAATACTGAAACCGATGCCAAAAACGGTGCCGAAAATCTTTCAAAGACCTATAAGGGTACTGAACCTCAAAAGATCAACAAATTCGGTCTCGATTTTTATTACACAGATATCGAGGCATCGGGAAGACCGCAAACCATTTATGTTGGCATTTATAACGGCAAAAAGGTTCAAATCGCCATTTCAGGTACAAACTACAAGAGTAACGAATTACTGCAAGGAATGTTCAACAGCATTTCATTCAAATAATCCTATCGTGTTGAGTCTCTGATTTGTAAAACCGGTTTAATAAGAACCCCTTTAGGGGTTCTTTTTTCTGAATGCATGGTTTCTATCAGTGAATTCACAACCGTTTGGGCAAAACGCTCAACATTCTGGTCGATAGAACTCAAGGATGGATCCAGATATTGGCTTTGAGGCAAGTTATCAATACCGAGAACACCCACGTCTACGGGTATCGTTTTCCCCATTTCTTTGATGGCCTTATAAACCGCCGTTATTTTTTCATCACCGGATACAAAAAAGGCATCCGAATGGTTTTTTTGAAGATGTTTTCTGGTCGCTTCATAAGCGTCTTGTAAACTGTTGACAGCGTATTCGATGTGATAATCAACACCCTTTGACTGACAAACCTTTTTAAATCCCTCCACCCTGCTCTTATTCACATAAAATTCTTTGTTTCCAAGAAAAAACGAGATTTGACCATATCCTTTTTGGATGAGATGTTGTGCACCAATTTCCCCTACATGAAAATTATCCAAGTCCACATAACACGTGTCTTTATAGTCAAAGTCTTTTCCGAGTATGACAAAAGGAATGTTGTTTTCTCTCAAATACCGAATGCGAATATCCCCTTTTAAATTGTCAAATAAAACGGCCCCATCCGCTATGCCACTTTTCAGGAGGATAAATCCGTCTGTATCATCATCTATCACACCTTGAGCCGAAGAGGGAGATAAAATCACTTTATACCCGCGTGCTTTAAAATCCGTGATGATGTTCATGATAATGAGACTATGCCAGGCATTCCAATAGCTGCCACCATGTTTGTCAATAAACAAGATGACAGTCTTTGTTTGTTGCGATTTCAAGGCCTTTGCCATTAAATTCACACTGAAATTGGTTTCCTCGATGGCATCTAATATTTTTCTCCTGGTAGCCGGTTTGACCTCCGGAGAATTGTTGATCACCCTTGAAACCGTTTTGATTGAAAATCCTGTTTTTTTTGCCAGATCAGACATCGTCACTTTTTTCACATCGAGCACCTCTTTTGTCAACGTTGACATGTTATCATAGCATATTTTGATCAAAATCAAAATGGTTTAATTTCTTCTACTTTTTAAAGATACAGACTAATAATCGATATTATTTAACTCTAATCACCTCTTATCGGATTTGAAAAAAGCAAGTTAAAAGAATAGAATCGTTTTTGAAGGTTATTTTTTTAACCCATTATGACAACGTTGTCATAATTATGAGATAGATTCAAATTGAAGCTACTAGAAACCAACCACATTAATGGAGGGATTTTTTATGAAGAAAACCTTGTTTTTTGTCGTTTTGGTATTGGTCGCAGCCTGTTTGTTTGGAGAAACACTTGTTGTCACGTCGAGATTATGGTCAGCACCTTCGGAGAAGGAATTTATCATCAACGAGATCATCAAACCCTTTGAAGAAGCCAACAATTGTACGGTAAAATTTAGCACTTTGGATGACGAAAAATTGCTGGATCAGGCTGAACTTCAGCAAAAAACCGGTAATATCACCACAGACGTTATCGTTTCTTATTGTTCGAACATGCCAGAATGGGTAGAAAACGATTATGTCATGGATTTAACAGACATTGCTGCAAAATGGAACGATCGTACCTTTTCCAAGGGTTATGATCAAATGACTGTTTTCGATGGCAAACGTTATTTCCTGCCTGTTGGCGCAGATGTTTATTTGTTCATCGCCAATAAAAAGGCACTACAATATTTACCCGAAGGGGTTGATGTTCAGAACCTGACTTGGGAACAGGTTGTAGATTGGGCAACCGCTATTGCTCTCATGGAAGGCGAAGGCAAATATGCCGTAACCGGTGTTCCGATGAAATCTTTGATTTACCAATATGGCGGTGTATGTCTATCCTACGGAGCGGATTGGCCAAATCTGGATAATCCTGGAGCAATGGCGGCCTTCTATCTGATGAGCAAGATGGCAGATGCTTACACGCCAACCGTTTTAACATACGATGATGTGAGACCTCCTATGAAAACAGGAGAAGCCTGGATGGCAACTGCACACTGTGCAAGAGTTGGAGAAATTTACAAGAACGATC
>CAYYNI010000063.1:0-11805 GCA_964472765.1 uncultured Thermotogaceae bacterium
GGGATTTAATCGATGAACTGGGTATCGAACTGGATGCCATCAGGACTTATGTGGAAACACATAGAAAATAAATAAAGATACACCTGAAACCTAAAAAATATGCCCACCCTATAGGGTGGGCATATTTTTGTTCAGTTGTGTAAATGCAAAAAATAAAGCTAAAGATGCTGTTTCGAAGAATCAGAAAAGTAAAAGGAAATTGCGTTGGGTGTAATAATCTTGAGGGAGAGGCTCCTAAAGGTAAAAATATGATATAATCTTCATATCAAAAGGCGCCCAATCACGGTTTTTTTGCTTTAGCGAGATTGGAAATACCACGCTCATTTTTACAAAATTATGTTTATATTAAGGGGCAATATGCATTCAACACTTGAGGGGTTAAAGGAATGGTATCAAAAAACCGAAGAAATGAAATATGCCGGTTGTAACGAATTATTAAAATTCTTGTCTATGCTATTCGAAGAATATGCGTTTTTTGAAAGCCGGTCATTTAACACCGTCTTTTTTACTGATGATACTGATCAAATAAAAGAAGCTTTTGAAAAGGGAACGAACAAAAAAAACTGGCTGTTTTTATCTTTTGATGAAAACCGTGAATTACTTGAGCAGGTATTTCACAGTAGGTTATCTGTGATCTTTATCGTCTCTTTCGAGAGGCCGGTTCATCCAATCATCACGGATTTATTGGAAACAAAAGAACAAGCATTTGAACACTTTTCCTTTGTCGATCAATTTGGTATGGTGGCTTTTCCCGTAAAAAATATGGAGGAGTTAGAATATCAGGTAAATTCATATGTTAGTGATTTTGTGAAAAGGAATCAAAAAGAATTATTTCGACGCTCAAAAAAACTTCTTACCGATGAACTGAGTCGTGTTAAAAAAGAAACTGAAGAAAATAATTATGAAAAGGAAACATTCTATGATATTCTAAATGATCAACTTGAATTTTTCCAATCAGAGCTGGATGATTTGTTGTATAGCTGGTTGTCCGATAAATCGCAAAAGTACGCTTTTCAAGCAAAAGAAGTTGTGGATCAGTATTCAGAAAAGGACTTCATGCAATCTTACAGCGAAAAAATTCATAAACTCCAAATGGAACAATTGGAAGCTCAGGGAGAGGAAGATGGGGCAGATTTGCAGGAGAAAATTTTAAAAAGGTTGGAGGTTCTTGATGAAATAAGCGGTAAAGATCAAGCCAAGGAACTGATTTTTTCTCTGAAAGATTATTATGCAAATGAGGATTATGACTTTGATCCGGAGATTCAAAGAGTGCCTTTATTGACGATTGATCAAGTGGTAGAAACTGTAAAAGCGTTTTTCAAATTTATTATTCTTTCTTTTACAGACCTTTCAAAATTGGCACTAAATGCAAGTGTATTAGCTATTATCATTTTTTCAGGGGTAGTTATGAACATGATCCAAGAATTGCCTTTTGCAAGCCAATCCCAACTGGCAAATAAGATCATCTTTTTTTTATGGATGGTTATGCTTATTTCTGTAATCGTCTTTTTCCTCTCCAATCTATATCTGTATTTGAATATCAACAAGATCAAGAAGCTTAATGTTTCAAAAAAAGTGCTTCATAAGCTTTATCGCTTAAACTCAGAAACTTTTTTTTATGATCAATTACATGAAAGATATTCATGCCTTTTCAGTGAAAAGGACGAAATCATCATAAATTATAAAAATAAAGTTAAAGACGAAAACCTTCAAATGAAAGAAGGCCCGGAACAAATACTGAGCCATTTAATGGATTTGGAGGAATTAATTACAAAAGAATTCAATATGTTATTATAAATCATCATCGTTTGAGGAGTGTGATGCTATGAGAATCTCTATTTCCGCATCTAAAATCTTAGAAAATCAATCCAAAATAGCAGAAGAGTTAAAAGGACTGGAAACGGCTTTCGAGGAATTAAAAAGCGAAATGAACCCGATTTCTTCAAATGATGTTCAGTATACCAAAGAGTTTGTGAGAATCCACGAAGAATATCAGGGTATTTCACAGGGGATCCTTGAATTTTCCAAAAGCCTGCTCGATCATGTGGAAAAAGAGATTAAAGTAGGAATTGTTGGGCATTTTTCTCATGGAAAATCAACGTTAATCAACAGTATCTTACATAAATCGGATGATGACATTCGTGAGATCCTACCCACAGGGGAGGGTATTTGCACATCAGTTCCAACGGTAATAAGATTTGACGGCGGAAGTGATATTCGTTATGAAATGAACGATAAAAATCTTTCATCTGAAGATTTCCATGCTGCAGTTACCAGTATAGATGACAATGCAAAGGTTCCCCATGGTATAAAGATTACTTACGGCGTTCATGACCAATCCGTTTTGGAGCCCTTTCAAAAAAACAACATCCTGTTGGTGGATACTCCGGGAATGGGTGGGCCTTATTTCAGCGATAATATCTTAATAAAACGGTGGATGGAGCAGTTTTCGCTTGTATTGCTTATTATCAGCGCAAAAGACATTAATCAAGTGTCAGCAAATCAAGTCAAAGGGTTTTTAAGAAATTATACCAAGCATATGCTGATATTTGTTACGATGTGGGATGAATGGGATAAATGTGCTGATTACAAGGAATGTAAAAATAACGAAAGTGCAAAGGATAAAGCTTTGGACATGATTTGCCGGGAATTTGAAGACGTCAGTCAAGCGTTTGTCAAAGATGAGCTTCTGTTAAAGACCGTTTTTGTTTCAGCCAAAAATTATCTGGATCCGAAAATGAGATCAGTACCTAAAAGCGAGCGTTTTGATGAAAGCTGGGGAAGAAATGTAGCAATTGCCAAGATATTGAATTATATATCTAACAAAAAAGATGTGGTTGAAGGCAGGATGGTTTTGTCACCGTTGATCGAGGAAAAACTGATGGCGTCCAAAAAAGTCTTTGAAAAGCTGGAATCTTCAAAAAAACAATTGCACGATTTTTACAAAACCATCAAATCAAAAACGAAAAAAAATGAAAACCAAATAGACACGAATGAAATAAAAGACATTCAGAAAAAAACAGAAGAAGAAACAGAAAAGTATATCAAAGAATGTTCCAAAAAGATCTCCAGAGAGGTCAAAAGTTATGCCAACGATATGTTAAGATACGAAACTACAGATTATACCTCTTTTAATTCAAAAGTTAAAGGAATTTACGACAAACAATTGGAGCAGCTCGAGAAAAAAATAAAAAAGTCATTAGAAAAAAGTTCCAAACACATCAATCAGCATATCGAAAAAAATTTAGAGGAAAAAAGTGATTTTGATTTTTCTTTGATGGAGGAAATGGATAATCTTATCGATACATTGGAAAATATCAGGATTGACATGATACCGGACGATTTCTCTGTAGATTATTCTTCCTTTACTGCGGCTGAAAACCTAAAAAAGGTATTTGTTCGTGTGTTCAAGCACAAAGAAATCGAAAAAAACAAACGTGAAAGCTTTAAGCTTGTGAAGAATCGATATGTCAACGACGTTAACTCGGAAAGTCGTATCATTGAGCAGATAGATGATTTTCTTGATCATAAAGAGGAAATCAAAGATTGTTTTGAACGATTAGTTGAAAAAATTAATGATGATATCAACGAAAAAAATAAAGATGCTACAGATAAGCTTGAAAGCTGTGTTGAAGACATAGAATTTAGAATTGAGAATTTATTGGATTGGGTAAAAGAATAAGATGAACAAACTAGAAAGAATATTCGCTGAATTGGAATCATCTGATTTAGCTCGCTTGATGAAAAGCAAGAGCAACATGGATCAGTTGATCCATAGGACATCTTTTTATAGGGGTTTGAAAGAACTGTTTGAAGAGATTCAAATCATGCGGGAGGCTTTTATATACCAAAAGAAGTTGAATTTGTTGATGCTTGGGGATTTCACTAACAACGAAGGTTACCGGAATATCAATGCCCTTTTTGGCAATCGTTTTTCAATCGATTTTTTTATACAGCTGCAAAAAATTCAGTTTTTTCAAATCAATAACGCAAGAGAAGATGGCAGCATGAAGCTGTTTTTGCACAAGGAATTTCGTTGTAAAAGTACAGATTTCAGTAAGATAAAGCGGTTATTAGCTGAATATGATATTCACAACGTCAATGAGATTTCAGAAGGCCAATACCGAATAGACGACCGTACTTTTTTAAAAATTGACACCAACGACAAAATCGCAACGGACTTATTCAGTGGGGCTTTTCCAACCGCTTTGAACAAACTAATCGAGATGAAAATGATTGAAAAGATATCGCTTGATTTAAATCTTAAAGATAGTGACGATTTAGCTTGGAATCAGATCTTGTGGATAAGTTATATCGATCATTCCGATCAAAACGATAATATCGACAATATCAAAAAGGCCATAAACAGCTGTTTTTTTGAAAACTTTCATATATTCATCATCGGTGAGAAAGGAGAAACCTTTGTAGAACTTATTCGAGTATTGTTGGATCATTCTTTGAACAATCTTCATATTGAAGACGATTGGAAAGAAGTCCTTTGGTATTTTAAGATAACATTTGATATGAATTTTGAGTTGAAGAAAGACCCTAATTATGACTCGTTAAAAGGCCTTTTTGATGAGCAAAACCCCTCCGTAAACAAAGTCAAACCGAAAGCAGCTTTTTTGTATGAAAAAGATTATCAGGAATTTCTGCTGTATCTTAAACAGCGCTTTGGAGATGATCGTTATGCTAACAGACTTGTGGATTATTATTTAGAAAGGATTGTTGCTTTACCCAGCAATATGTCGGTTGAAATAGCCGGAGATTCAATGAAGGACAATGAAAAACAAATCAACGCATTCAGTAAAAATATTTTCGATGTATTTTACTATCTAAAAGATCTTTTTACGAGCTATCCGGAAGAGTATATTAAAGAATACCTGATGAAAATAAACGATATCATTGGTTTTGATGAAGCAGACGCCAATAAAATTGACCGTTATACAGAAGAATTTATGAAAGAGCTAAGGCCTGAACTTTTATATAAGATACACAGAAAGCTACTGAATATTGTTAGCGAATACATTCAAGAGCAAATCAACGATCTTCAAGATCATTGTGAGGCAGAAACAAAAACGGTTGACCTTTCCTATTTTATCGAAACGATGAAACAAATGGCCGTCTCGAAATTAGAGGTTTTAAAAAAGCATAACGAGGAGAAAAGATGTCTTCTGTGAACAAGATTTTGTTAGCGGGCGTGCCACAATCAGGAAAAAGTACGATGCTGGCGCTTTTTTTTGAGTACTTTTTAAAAAACGACGTTTCAGACCAATATATTGTGATAGAAAAGAACAGTGTGACGATGAACTACCTTTCAGCGTTGCATCGAATGCTATCTAATGCTGAATACATTCCAACAACGGGAACATATGAAATGAATTTTGAAATATCACATATGTCAACCAGTAATTGGAAATATTTTAGTATTACAGATACATCCGGTGAAGATTTGGACGAAATCATAAGACAAAAAAAGGAAAGAGCTTTTGATGCCCTATTCTATACTGTAAGTTTATCTTCTGATTCAGGTGACAAGAAAGAGGATATTTACGAACACATCTCCACTTTTTTGGATCGAAGTACAAACTTATTTCTCATTTTCACAAAAAAAGACACCGTCCATTTTGATTCAAGTTCTTTTTTCGCACAAAAACAGTTAACAGACATTCCTTTCATGGAGATTGGCTTTCTTCGAGAAATGAGACAAAAAAATATCCTGGAAATGGAAAAGGGATTGGAATTTTTGTTTCAGCTTTCCGAATGCGAAGGTGTGAGTGGTAGATCGGGCGAAACGAAAATTCAAGATTATTTTAAAAAGATAATGACGAAAACCAATTTTAACTTTTTAAGAAAAAAAGCGACGGAGAATGAATATGATGACCTTTAGTGTATTATTACTGGGACCTTCCGGATCCGGAAAAACTACTTTTTTAGCGAATCTGTATGATTATTTTATTAAAAATGATCGGTCAGATCATTATGAAATTTTTGAAAAGGAAAAGGGAACGATTCCATATCTGGCTAAAATCCATGAAGAATATGTGAAATCCGGAAGTTGTGAAGCAACAACAGAAGCGATATCCCTGTTATTTGAGATAAATGCGATTCGAAACAAACAACGCATGCGTGTGAAAGTGACGGATGTTCCGGGTGATGCCGATGCTGACTATTTAACGGCAGAAACAATAGATCAGCAGGATATTGTCCTGTTTTTTATTGATGCTAAGGAAACAAGTGAAGAATACAAAAGTAAAACGGTTCAAAAAGTGAAGAAACTGAAAAACCGAAGGGTTCCAATTCTGCTCGTTTTTAATGAAACCGAATGTTCTGGTACAGATACCGATTCATTTGTTGAGCAACATTACAAACAAATCGGCGATTTAGATAAAATGATTGTTTCTGATTTTTCTAAAGGAATTGAAATAGAAAACATTGTTCAATACCTTTTCGAAAAGAGCCCGTCACCCGGAAAAACACAGAAGGAAAGCAAAAGAACAGTGATGGCCCAGGTATCAGAATCTGAAGAAATGGACAAAAGGCCCAAAAAAGGGAAAAAAACCTTACTTGTGTCTATGGTTCTCTTGATTAGTCTTGTGGGCATAGTTGTTGTGTGGATGCTATTAAGAGGAAAGCCGGTACAGGAAGTTTTTGCCGTTATGGTTCAACCCATGGACGGAGGAACTGTGACGATAACGCCTGAGAAAGAACGGTATGAAAATGGCGAAAAAATCACTATTCATGCGCACCCTTTGGAAAACTACAACTTTAGCGGGTGGGCAGGTGATGTAAACGGAGACAACCCGAATCAGGAGATGAGTGTTACAAGCGATATGACAGTAAAGGCGCTTTTTAAGCCGTATTTTACCCTTGAGATAGAAAAGACTGTAGGCGGTATTGTAACGGCTAAGCCTGAAAAAGAGAAATATGAGGAGGGAGAGCTCATAACGTTATATGCACAGCCTTCTAAATTTTATGAATTTATGGGATGGTCCGGGGATTTGTCTGTGAAAAGTACAACGACTGGCTTTTACATCAACAAAAATATGGAAATTAAGGCGATTTTCAAGCATATCTCACAGGCCCAAACCTATCGGATAGACATAGAGTGTTATGGGGATGGGATAGTCGTCGTCGTGCCTCAAAAAGACCAATATATGAAAGATGAAGTGGTTAGCTTGATGGCTAAACCTGCAGAGAACACCAGATTCTTAAATTGGAGCGTCGATTTAAGCGGGTCAAATCCCTATCAGATAGTAAAAATAACGAGGGATTTGAATATCAAGGCTTATTTCCTTAGACAATAAGATACCTTTTGATGATAAATCAACAGGTCCGAAATGGAGAGAACGAATGAGAAGAGAAAAGAGAATCCTTTATTCAATACTTATATTGCTATGTCTACAAAGTATAGCCGTTTTTCCAAAGTTTGTCTACTCATCGGAGGATTTTCAGGCGGCATTGGACGATAAGACAATTGAAACAATTTCTCTGCGAAGAAATATTAGCGGGAATTTTGTTTGCAGGAGAGGGAATGTCAGGATTGATGGGGAGGGTGGGTATACCCTTTCTGCAGAAGATAGCGAGAAACCGGTACTTTTTTTTGACGGACCGGATTTTAATCGACATAACGATATCCATGTTAAAAATTTGACATTCTCAACAAAGAATACTGCCCTTCACATTCAAAATTACAACCATATCGTTTTGGAAAGACTGAGTTTTTCTGGCACAAAAATCGCTATCTTATTAGATGGATGTTTTAACACAGCTATTACAGTCTGCTCTTTTTCAACATGCGATACCTGCATTATCTTGAACAGTGGTGCCAGACATCATTCAGGATCGATAGAAATTGACAATTGTCAGTTTAAAAACTTTGGTACGGGGATTTACGATAATTCTACTGCAGACAAGTCACCCGGCCAGGACGTGGTCCAAATTAAGAATTGTACCATCCAAGAACACCCGGATTTTTGGCCTTCATTTATTGATAAAGCAAATGCAAATGGGGTATGGAACAATCCCAAAGATATGGTTTTGTCCCATCGGTATTTTTTTGAAAACACGCTTTTTGATAGAGAAATTATTCCTTATTCTTCCAACTTTTATGAGAGCGATAATAAAAACCTTGCCCAAGAAATCACAATCATTTTTAAAAATACGAGAACGAAGTTAGAATCATTATCTTCCACGGTCGGACGACCGTTGGATAATTTTTACGATGCTTACGAAGGGTTCAAGGTTAAAAAGATGGAAGGGATAGTTGGATTTTTGAATGATCCCAAGACCTTTAATCTGAGAGATTTTTTTGAGCACATTGTCCAGCTTACAAATGAAACCCTTTTCAATTCCCGCTATGAGTACTTTGTTTATGGTTGGTCAAAAGACTGGGATGTGGATGATGGGCCATTATTTGAACTATTCAGTACAAAGAGTATGGGTTGGCAATATTTGGCGCCAGTCAGTCTCATATTATCACATGATTTTCAATATCTGGTGGATTTTGCCAAACAATCGAAATATTGTTTTGTTCACAACACCCCCCTCTCGGAGTGGTTACAGGAATTATCGGTAACGGATTCCGAGTTTTTTAAGAAGAGCGTTATTCTATACAATGCCCTTTTCGATAAAGAAGAGTATTGCTTGAGCGTTTTAAATCAGCTCATCAATTTTTCAGTGGAATTGAAGAAAAGTGCGATATCTTTTAAAGACGAGTATCAAGAGTATATTGAGGCATATAACGATTATATATTAGCCCTTTTGTTTGATGTTCCTTTGCAAATCATCGCACTTGGTGTGACTGGTGAAATCATGCAGCAGCAGGATCAGAAAGAGTATTTAGCCGAACTTGCACAGCGATTTTCGGAAATGTATGCGATCAAAAATCGTTTTTCAAAGCTGGAAACAACAGCCAGGACATATGACAAAATCTTAGAGCTCTTTAAGAAATATCTGAAAAATGAAGATTACAACAAATTGAATGCCAGTATTAAACAGGATCCCTTGTGGCTAATTCAGGATATGGACGGATATATTACCAGTGTGCAATGAGGTGTGAAAATCTGAGATTTTTTCAGTGTCCAGGAGGAATCACTTGAAAATCATCAACAGATTTGAAGCGACGGTCAAAAGGCAGCCGAATGCGTTGGCCGTCATCGACAACGATGGCGAGGTGACCTTTCAGCGGTTAAGGCAAAAGGCTTTAATAATAGGCTCAGCCGTAAAGGAGAGACTGGGGGGGAGGATCAATCAGCCGGTCTCCATTTTTTTAAGTGAGCGTGCGGATTATGTGGCGGCGATTTTAGGTATTCTGTATTCGGGCAATTTTTATGTTCCCCTGATTAAAAACGGTGCCAAACGTTTGTTGAAAACCGTTGTTGCGACTATCAAACCCGAAGTGATCATTACGGATTATGATTCCGCCGGGGGGTTGGTGCAATGCGCTATTCAGGTTTCCAGGCAACTGGTGATTGATGAGGTTTTTGAGCAAGGCTTACAACAGCCGGTCAACGTTGACGGGTACAAGCAGATTACCGATAAAGATCCCGTTTATATCATGCACACGTCCGGTTCTACCGGAATACCAAAAGGCGTGGTAATCTCACACGGCGGGCTGGTGGATTATATCCAATGGGTAGGAGACACGTTTCAGATGGATGCTACCAAACGGATCGGTTCCAAGACGAGCTTCGCCTTTGATAATTCCATACTGGATATCTTTTCTATGGTGTTTTACGGGGCTTTGTTGGTCTTGAAATACACAAAAGACAAGAAGCCGGATATAAAAAAGGTTCTGTTTGAAATGCTCTCTGAGTTAAAAGAGCAACGGGTTAACCTGATCTTTTGGGTCCCCTTTTATCTAAAGCTTTTTGCCGATCATGATATGTTTCAGGAAGGGGTTCCCGAAGATTTAAAGCAAGTCCTTTTTTGCGGGGAAGTGATGCCTAACAAGCATTTGAACTATTGGCGCAGACACCTGCCTGAAATCCAATATGCCAATTTGTACGGACCCACGGAAGTCACGGATGTTTGCAGCTATTACATTGTGAACCGCCCCTTTAACGATGATGCGCCGCTTCCCATTGGCAAGGCGTGTGAGAATATGTCGATTTTGATCTTGAATGATGATTTGAAGCCGGTTGAACGTGGAGAACCGGGGGAGATTTACGCCAGAGGAACGGGTGTGGCATTGGGTTATTGGCAAAATCGGGAGGAAACCGCCAAGGTGTTTGTTCAAAATCCCCTTCATCATGATTATCCGGATATTTGCTATAAAACAGGGGATTTGGGGACCTATAATGAGCATGGAGAAATTTTGTTTCTGGGGAGAAAGGATACCCAGATTAAATATTACGGCACGAGAATCGAGCTGGGAGAGATCGAAGTGGCAGCCTGTGCCATGGAGGGTATTGAGGATTGTGTGGTGTTGTTTGATTCGGTGAAATCGGAGATGACCTTGGTTTACCAGGCATCGGCAGAGATCGAAAAAATAGAGATCATGCGGTTTTTACATGACAAAGTGACGGCGGTGCCCACACGCTATGTTCATAAAAAAAGATTCCCGCTGAATAACAGCGGGAAAGTCGATCGGGCGGCATTGAGGAAGTTTTTAATGTAAAAAAATAACGGGAATCTAAATGAGTTGTGTTAAAAAATTAGTCTTCAGTTATTTAACAGCCCTAAAAAGCAAATTTCCCGCCTGCAATAGCGGAGAGTTCGTCTTCGCTGAGTTCTTTGCCGTCTGTTTTCAGGAGGTCGAGGCCTTCTTGCGCCTGGATTTCCGAAAGGGTGATGCCATATTGGGATCCAATTTTTATCAGTTGCTGAGTAGTTGTGATGCCACTCAAATGATTGAGCCAATCGGCCCCGGCCTTTTCTTCAAATTGTTTGAGTTTTTCGTGTAGTTCTTTCGTCATGGTTTCCTCCTGATTTTTTATATGGGTTGCATGTTGACTAAATTGTAAAAGGGGCTTTTTCTCTAAATGAATCGTTGGTTGTTTGAGGGTTATTTACCGAAACCCGTCCCACCGGCAACGGTAGAGAGTTCTTCTTCACTGAGTTCTTTGCCGTCAGCTTTCAGGAGATCGAGGCCTTCGAGCGCCTGGACTTGGGAAAGGGTGATGCCATATTGGGATCCAATTTTTATCAGTTGCTGAGTAGTTGTGATGCCACTCAAATGATTGAGCCAATCGGCCCCGGCCTTTTCTTCAAATTGTTTGAGTTTTTCGTGTAGTTCTTTCGTCATGGTTTCCTCCTGATTTTTAAATGAGTTGTCTTTTGACTAAATTGTATAAGCGCTATTGCGCACCATAAGTATATCATAACTGCATCTTTTCAAAACTTTTCCGCAATCATAATAAAAATTTATCCCATTCTCATAGGGCTCAATCGATAGGCGATGATGAATTGTTTGGATTTCAGCTGTTTCGGGGGGAATTATTTAAAAAAAGAGCTTGATTTGATCGCAAATATGATACAATTATGAGAATAGGCTTTCATATACTCCCTATAAAACACATTGATTAAGAATAACGGTCGAAAAAACAAGCGAATAGGTTTTGCTTAGGAGAATTTATTTCTTAAATAGGGCTTGCTGAAAAACGAAAAATCCCCCCCTCCGGGGGGGTGCCCTCGAAGAGGGTGGGGGGGGTTATTGGGAGAATACTATTAACAGTGATGTTCCCGTTTGAAAGTTTAGACCCCCCCCCGCCAGGGACGGCACCCCCCCCACGGGGGGGAATTCTCATCTGCAAGGTTTTTCGCCTATTTCCTTATAAAACCTTGCACTTAAACAGACAAAAA
>CAYYNI010000064.1:0-11794 GCA_964472765.1 uncultured Thermotogaceae bacterium
ACTTCATACCCGGTCATTTCTTTGCTTCACCCCAACTCTACGATGATTTGAAGGATGTTGTGATTCCAACGGTGGAATACGAAGGAGATTATTTTGATTATTATTTTAGGGATCCCACATTCAACGGTTTGATAGAATTCATCGAATAAAAGTAGTCATGGGGATGGCCACCATACAAGCGTGACCACCCCCGTTTTTATCCACTCTCGCTTTTTTTCACCCTCGCCTTTTTCCACCCCGTTTTTTGTTTCGCTTTCTCATCTACTCGTCAATAGCAGTTGATAAGGCATAGCGCTTCCGCCTGAATCATAGTGGTTTCGTATCTCTAAGAAATACCATCCGGGTTCTTTGATGGTGGCGGTGAAATTCAAGTCTTGACCGGGATCTTTTGCCGTTTGCCAGTTATAGAATGTGGTGTTGTTGGCGTTGATGATTCTGGCAGTCATTTTTAAAGAGGCGTCTGATTTCAGCTGAACCATTAGTTCGCAGGGTTTGTCGATCAATAGCTTATAAAAATCGCCGTCTCCCTTTGGGAAAATCATGGCGTTGATGGGACTGTCCAGCCCGATCTGCCTGGCCAAAGCGAAAGATCCATTGGGCTCCAACGGGTCTATTGCCGGTGTCAGGTTTAGCTGCAGGCGGTAGTCCATCAAGCTGGCGTGATTGTTGCCATATTGCCCGATTTCAAGATAGTAGATGTCCGGCAGCAGCTCGATGGATAGTTGGGCTTCACTGGTGTTTTCTTGGGCACTTACCCAATTATGAATGGTGGTGTTTTCAGCTGAACATACTCTGAACGCCGGTCTGACAAGGGGATCGTCAGAGGCGATCTGAATGTCCACAATACCCGGCTGGTCCACTGTGAAGTAGTACCAATCCTGGTCACGGATGGGGAATAGATAGGCGGTTATCCTTTGTCCAACGGGGATTGGTTTGGCCTCTTTGTAGCGGTTATTGGGTTCGTACGCATCCGGAATGGGAATGAACTGTGTCTTCAGCCAGTAGGTCAAAAGCGATCGTCTGGAATCTGCATAGTTCATCAGTTCCAGATAAACCTCATCGGCTCCGGCGAAATCGCAGGTTTGCTGAACCATTTGCCCCACATCTTTGGCGACCAGCCAGTTCATCAGGGTGGTATTTTCTCCGCTGACGAGTCTTAATGCCGGGCGCATATTCACGTCTTCATGAGAATAGTCGACCAACAGTCTGCCGGCTTGGGGAATGGTGATTTTGTAAAAATCATGGTCTGCCCTGGGGAAAATAAAATCCCGCAAATCGGAGTTTTCACTGATGGATTTCGCTTCTTTGAATCGGTTGTTGGACTCATAGGCATCCAGTAAAAAATCCACTGACAGTTGGAGATGGTAATCCATGGGGTCTTTGTCGCCGTAATGGGCTACTTCAAAGTAAACCTTGTCCCCAAGGTTTAAATACCCCTGGTCGAATCCCGTTTCGATTTCAGGATTGCCAATCTCGGCCCAGGCCCAGTTGATCATCGTGGCGTTGTTGGCGTTGATCACACGAACACCCGGGCGGTAAGAGGTGTCTTTGGCGGTTACTTTGATCTTGTAATAACCTGCTTTTTCCACGATAAAATAATAATAGTCCCGATCCCTTGGTTCAGATATGCTGGCATCAAATGAAAGAAAATCACCTGAATCCATTTTCAAAAAATTGGCCTTTGAAAAAGAGTTGTTGTCAGAGGTATCATAGGCCACAGCCGGCTGCTGAGACGGGCCACCTGAAAGGGTGATGCTCATTTCAATCTGATTGATCTCGACTTTCAGCACCCGGTATATCCGATTGTTGATATCGCGTATAATAACCGAATCTCCTTCTGATGACACGATTGTTCCGATAATTTCATTACCGTTTTGCAAAACCACTTTGTCCCCGAACAAACAGGTGAACGCTAACAGGGCTATCATGATCAAAAGCCATCGTTGAAAAGACATCCTGCTGATTGACATGAAGGATCATCTCCTTTATTTTATTGCTGAATATGAGATTATAGCACGATTGATGACTCTTTATTGCGTTTGGCTTATGATATACTCAACTGGCGAACCATTCATCATGTTTCGCAACAGATAGCTGACAACATTTCGGTTCAAAAAAAAGGGGGAACGTATGATCAAATTATCCTCAAATGCATTTGAAAAGGCGATCGAAACGGTTAGACAAACAGGCAGGGATCTTGAAAAGGCTTTGATCGCTTTGTACTTTTTTGATGGATCTGCTTCGGATGTGAGCAACGCATTGAAAGGCTTCCAGAATCCGGATGGCGGTTTTGGAAGAGGCATTGAGCCGGATTATGCCCTTGAGCTTTCTTCACCCCTTGCGACCAGCGTGGGATTGGGTGCCATCAGCCGGCATTGCCAGGATGATGTGCCTTCTCAGATGATTGAAAAGGCTGTCAGGTATTTGAAAAAGACATTTAACACGCAACAGCAACGCTGGTATGCCGTTCCGGCTGAGGTGAATGACTCCCCCCACGCCCCATGGTGGCATTTCAACACGGATACACGCATGAGTGTCATTGATTATTCCTGGGGCAATCCAACGGCTGAGATTATCGGGTATTTGCTGGACTTTCAAGCGCATGTGAATGAATGGGATATCGATTCGCTCAACCGGTTGGCAGTGGAAAATATGGAGAGGATGGATACGTTTCAATCGGAACACGAACTCTTTTGTTATATCCGTTTATACGAGAGGCAACCGGATGCCGGCTTGAAAGGGAGACTGGAAAAGAAGATCACACAAGCCGTCGGGCAGCTGTTGTGTCAAGATCCATCCAAATGGTTTTTGGAATACTTGCCAAAGCCCTTGGATTTTGTTGAAAGCCAAGACGCCAACCGGTTCGGGATCGATGAAGGGCTTTTGGCGAAAAACTTACAGATGCTCATCGCAATTCTGGAAGAAAAGGGGAAGATTAGCCCCGCTTGGCAATGGGGTCAATACCCGGACAGCTGGCAAGAGGCCGAGAAAAAATGGACCGGCGTTTTAACGGTCAAAGCCCTGCTCCAACTGAAAGCATTTGACAAGATTGATGTGAATTTCAAATAAGGGGTGAAAAGAATGCTGCATTTATCCGACGAGAACCATTTTTTTGCGTTTTCAAAGAATCATGCTCCCGTCCTGCGAATCAAGAGCTCCGACAGAGTCCGGATTCAAACGATGGACTGCTTTTCCAACCAGATCAGAAGGGATGAGGACCAATTGGATGCCATCGATTGGGAAAGGGTAAACCCGGCCACCGGGCCTATTGATATCGAAGGTGCCGAAGCAGGCGATGTGCTGAAAGTGACTGTCGAGAGGATAGAAGTGGGCCCAGTCGGTGTTATGGCCACCGGTGAAGGAATGGGGGTTTTTGGGTCTTATTTTAAAGGGATGAGCAAGCGCTTGATACGCATAGAGGATAACATGGCCATCTTCGATGACCGGCTGCGGTTCAGGTTGAACAAGATGATCGGGGTCATTGGGGTGGCTCCATCAGGAGAACCGGTCAACTGCGGGACACCGGGTTCTCATGGGGGGAATATGGACACAAAGTTAATCGGCGAAGGCTCATCCGTTCTGCTCCCGGTCTTTACGCAGGGGGCTTTGTTCGGAACCGGAGACGTCCATGCCGCCATGGGTGACGGTGAAGTGGGCGTGACGGGGGTTGAAATCGATGCCCAACTCACCCTGAAATTTGAAGTGATCAAAGGCATGAAGCTGAACAATCCCATGGTTGAAACACAGGATGCCCTTTCGTGTATCGCTTCGGCTGAAAACCTTGAAGAAGCAGCCCTTCAAGCGGCAAAGGATATGTTTGCCTATTTATCGGAAAAAACAGACAGAAGGGGGGAAGATTTGGCCATGTTGTTGAGCGCTGTGGGAGATTTGCAGGTCAGCCAGATTGTTGACCCCTTGAAAACCGCCCGTTTTACACTTGGCAAGCGCTTTATTGAAGGACTAAGCTAATTCGTCCCAGCGTTCTTGAATCTCCTTTTCTACATCTTTAAAGGCTTGAAGGATTTGAGGGCTAAAATGCGCCGGATCTGTTCGCCCGTCCCCTTTGGTGATGATCTCAACCGTTCTTTCATGTGAAAAGGCCTGCTTATAGGGGCGCTTGGATCTCAAGGCGTCATAAACATCCACTAAGGCCACGATGGCAGCTTCAATGGGAATGGCATCTCCGGATAGACCTTCGGGATAACCGCTGCCATCGTATTTTTCATGATGATAGAGGGCGATTTTCATGGCGGTTTGGAAATTGTCATCCCCGGATAGCAACCGTTTGGCGTAAACCGTGTGCATTTTCATTACAGCCCATTCTTCAGAAGTCAATTTGTCAGGCTTGTGGAGAATTTCAGTGGGGATGAAGATCTTTCCCACATCGTGCAATGGGGCGTAATCTTTGATTTCGGCGATCAGTTTCTCGGAGAGGTTCAATTTTCTCGCAAGAATGGCGGATAGTTCACCCACTCGGATGATGTGGTTGCCGGTATCTTCATCGTAGGCTTCAGCTACCTGTGCCAGTTTTCTGGAAAAATCCCGGTAGATAATGTACATCCGTTCCCCTTGCTCTTTAATGGACAGAACCATTTGAAGAAACTCCGTGAGGAATTTGGATAATTGGATGGATTCACTTGTGATGTCGGAATTGTTGCCCTGGCTTTGAATGAGAAAAATGGCCCCCTCTTTTTTCTGGAGGTTTTTCAAGGGTATGATCAGTCCTTGTTTCCAAGGTTTGGTGGCCTGCAGCAGCCTTTCATAATTTTGAGATGATAGAAATTCATGGTGCTGCTCCCGGCTGGTATCAACTACCTGGGAAGTATCGGGCAGGGGAAGATGGGAAAAATCAAGGTTCATTGATTTGAGCCTATCCATATCGTAACCCCTGGCATCCAATAGACGAGGTATGCCATCGATGAGATAGATTAAAAAACCGCTGTCGAATTCCGGGAAAAGATAGAATAAATACCAGAACAGTTTATTGATAAATTCCGTGTAAGAGCCGTATAGTTTCCATCTGGAAGCCAAATCCAGCAGGGATTCCTGTTTTTTGATGAGATCGTGGAAGATGATTTTTTGAGGCGCACTCAGACCGGTTGAGATAATGGATTTAAAGACAAACCAGAAAGAGATGAATTTAAAGATATGGCCAATGATGTTGAATGTGCCGTAAACGTCGAAGTACAAGGTGAACATCAGTTCCGAGACAATGGTAAAAACGATGGACAACACCAGATACCTGGCCACTTGGTCATCAAAGTACGTTTTTCGCTTTCTGAAAAAGTACAAAGTCAGCGCCAGCATGGCGATGATGATGTACTCGCTGATTCTCTTAAATGGGGTTAACCCCACGCCTTCAATGTAGCATTTCGGGAAGACGCCAAGCGCCATCGTGATGAGGGCGATCGTTGTGATGCTTAAGTAAACGGCAAAGCAAGTCAAACAGTTGAATTTTTTGGGGGTAAAAAAGAATGTGAAGGCGACTAACAGGGTGGCTGCTTCCAAAAAACGTGCCAAAATCCATAATTGGGTGGCCTCAAAGGGTACCGGGTCAAAGACGTTCATTCCCCTGTAAGTGAGGGTGTGCAACAGGTCGATGGCCCCGACAAACAGGAACCCGATCCCCAGCAGCATGAAGTATCGGTATTTGATGTATTTTTTGGTGTTAAAGGCAATGACAAAGATCATGAAGGCGATGATGATGCTGAAAAACTCGGCGAGAATGTGAAAAAAGAGATAATTCCACTGCGCTACGCCAAAAAGAAAGATCCCGATGATGATAAAAACGATGGTCGTTTGATATTTTTCGAATCGATTTCCCATTGGTGAACACCCTCATTCGTTGATATAGTATGATTATATCACAAGGTTTTCATTTAAATCATATTGGTTGACAGGTAAACATTTCCTTGAAATCGTTCAAAAAAGTTTTTTCCGGATAAAGGGGCTGTACATGATATACTTGTCCTGGCAGTTTTGGTTCGGCTGCAAATAGATTGGATCATTTGAGTGAGGTGAACATGACCAAAATTATTATCTCCCTATGTGCCCTGTTAACCATTTTTGTATCATTTTTTCTTTTCAGTTTCAGCCCCTATGTTTACGCCCTCATCATAGCCGGCGGCGCTTTGGCGATTATCGGCTCCCTGCGGAGTGACGATGTAGCCCAAACTTCGCTGATCGCCTTGGATTTGCTGTTTATGCTGCTGATCATGGTCGTTTACCGGAACACCCTGGTGCCAGAAACAATGGAATTCTACGTGTTTTTTGTTGGGATTTCTTTGCTGATTGGTGGTGTGGAACAGGTGCTATTTGCCGACAGAAAAATGCATCCGGTGCTGGGCTTGATTTTCACATTGTTTTTTTGGACGCCCTTGGCGGTTCCCATCTATTTTATTGTGGAGAGCAAAACGGGGCAAGCCGGTGGAATCGCCGTATTGATTGTACTGTTTTTAATCGTGGTGCGTGATATCTTTAGGAGAAAAAAGGCGTCTTTTTCCGAATAACGCTATACATTCGACCGGTTGCCCTCGGGCTGGTCCGAAAGAAAGGCAAGCCATTTATCCACCAGCCGAGGGTCGAACTGTTCGCCTTTGTTGCGAATGATTTCTTCAATGGCCTGAGTCTTGCTGAATCCCCTTTTATAGATGCGTTCCGAAGTCATGGCGTCCCAGGAATCCGCAATGCAAAGGATTCTGGACTCGTAGGGGATTTCTCTTTCCTTGAGTCCGTCCGGGTAACCCGTACCGTTGTATTTTTCATGATGGTATTTGATGATTTGCGCAATTTCCTTCATTGAACGGCTGTCCTTGAGGACATCATAGGCGTAACCGGGATGCTTTTTAATCTCCTCAAATTCCGCCAATGTCAGCCTGGCGGGTTTGTTCAAAATAGTGTGAGAAATCAGGATCTTTCCCATGTCATGAACCAGTCCCGCCCAATAGAGATTTTGAACGGTTTTTTCCGATAAGCCCAGATAAATAGCGAATTCGCTTGACAGCTTGGCGACGTTTTCAGAATGGCCTTTGGTATAAGGGTCGTGCTTTTCAAGAAGGGCGATGAGCGAGTAAATGGTTTCCTTTTGAATGTTCATCTCGTAATCCGAAAATTCTTTGATAATCAAAAAGGCCTTGAGAAAACTGTAAAAGTATTCGGCGATTCGATAGTCGTCAAATGAAAAATTGTTGGGGCTGCCGGTGAAATTATAAAACGCCACATGTCCCAAATAACCGTCCTTGGAAACAGCCGGAATGACCAAAGCCTGTCTGACCGATGTGATGATGGTTGACAAATCGGATTCAGGAAGCGATAAATCCATTTCCTTCGCAAATTCCCCCGGTTCGAAGAATTTAAAAAGAATCATTCTCTTTCTGGTGTATTTGTTGGGATTAAGGTTTAGGCGATTGAGTTGCGTGAAATCGACGCCCTCCCCATCAATAAAGGTCAGTTTTTCATCATGGTTCAAAGCAACCAGACTGCAGTCCGCATCGCTGATTATTTGCCTGAGTTTGCGGTAGCTAAGCGCCAGCAGGTCATTCATGTCGTGGTTGGAAAAGAGCGATTCGGGAACATCGAGAAAAGCCTCCATCTTGCCTATCAACGACTGATTGAGACTATAGGATTCTTCCAGCTCTTTGTTGATGGTCTGTACGTCTTCGTAAGAATCCTGAGCTTTCTGACACATCTGAGAAAAACTCTCTGACATGGATTGTATTTCGCTAACATCGGTGTTCAATCCTTCTTGTTCCTTACGGGGGATGGCCAGATCAAAATGCTTCATCGTCTTTTCCAATTGTTGAATCGGGTCAGCCACTTGTGCGCTAAGAGATTTGAGGTGGGCATTCATCTTCCTGCGATGGATTGCAAGACAAATCACGCCTATCAGGATAACGGCGATCAAAATCAGGTTGGGATAATAGCCGATATCAAGGATATACCGGTAGACACCGTATCGGCTTTGCTGAACCCAATAGAGTGTTCCTTTCGTCAGCCCGGATAATTTAAAAACCGGTCGATGGTCGCTTTCGGATTGCTTTAGCCAATTTCGGTGGTCTTGCGTCAGTTCGACCCCTACTTTCACGGGATTGGAGCCTTCTTTAAAGATGGTCAAGTCGGAAAACAACCCGCCGAACATCTCATATCCCTTTGTTTCAATATATTCGGTAATCCCTTTGAATCGGATGCCGGTTTCAAAAAAACTGCCGTCGGGGAGTTTGATGTAGGAATACAGGCGAATGGCTCCGGTTAAAGTCTCGTTGTCCAGATTACTGAGTAAGATATCACCGGGTTCGGCTTTTGTAAAGGATTTCCAGAAGTATTCATGCTGAGAGAGATCCAACCCCACATCCGTGGAAAAGTCCGTTTCATAAATGAGCCCGTCTTCAGAAATCCGGTAATAGTTGACGGCGTCAATCTGAAGGGTTGAAAACGGAATTTGGCGCATCGTCGAAGCAAATGATTCAATAAAAGCCTGAGAAAAGGCCTGATGAAAGTCCCCTGATTGGTGGGCATTCTGATATTCTTTGGCAAACAGATCGTGGATAATGGGATTGTATTTCAATTCGATATCAATAAAGATGTCGTTGAGCTCATGGGAATAGTCTTTCATTTTCAAGATGAGCGTTTCACGTTCTTTGGCTTGAAGGATGGAATAGGCGGCAACAATGCTGATGATCAGCAATATAATCAGCGGAATTACAATCGGTCTATATACCTTTCGGATGGTTTGTTCTAAAAGTGTTTTAAAATTTTTCATCCGTTAGTCCTTCCCTTTGAAAAGTCAAAAGATTGATTGAAAATATTACTCGTCTGAATGATGCTTGATGAACGCCACCCACTGATCCACCAAAGCCGGGTCGAATTGAACCCCTTTGTTTCGGATGAATTCATTCAGCGCATCTTGTGCATTCAAGCTTTTTTTGTAAACCCTGTTCGCCCGCATGGCATCCCAGGAATCGGCAATGCACAATATTCTCGATTCATAAGGGATTTGATCACCATTCAGCCCCTCAGGATAGCCGGTGCCGTTGTATTTTTCGTGATGATACTTGACATAATAGGCGATGTTCTGCAGGTTCTGGCTGTCTTTGAACACGTCAAAGGCGTATACGGGGTGTTTTTTAATTTCTTCGAATTCCCCTTCTGTGAGCTTGGCCGGTTTGTTCAAGATGGTGTGGGGGATCAGAATCTTTCCCATATCGTGGATAAGTCCCGCCCAATAGATGTCCTGCACGGTCTTTTCCGGTAATTCCAAAAAGGCGGCAAACTCCGAAGCTAATTTGGCCACATTTTCAGAATGGCCTTTGGTGTATTGATCATGCTGCTCCAGCAGTTTGATGACGGAAAAGATGGTTTCTTTCTGAATGTCCTGTTCCAGCTCGCTTAACTCACGAATCATCAAAAAGGCCTTCAGATAATGGGAATAAAATTCCGCTATGCGATAATCTTCGTAGGTTAACTTATCCGGGCTATCTTTGAGATTGTAAAAGGCAATGTACCCGTAAAACTTGTTTTTCGAAGTAACCGGGATGATGAGTGACTGAGCAATGGACAAGGTCATCTTTTCCATATCCGCCGTTTGTTCACTCGGGGCCAGTCTCTCAAAAAATTCACCATCTTCATAGGTTTTAAAGAGTATTTTTTCCATGTTCAGGTGTTTAGTTGCCGGAATTTTCATGCTGTTGATCGTTTCCAAGTCAATACCTGAACTCTCGATAAAGTGAAGTTGCTGATCACGAATGACCGACACCAATCCAAAATCCGTTTTGTTCAGCATGGGCAGCATGACTTTGAACAGTTGGCACAGCATTTCCTGAGAATCATGAGTGGAATAGAAGGTCTGGGGGGTTTCCAAAAGTCTTTCAATTTTCTCGATTAATTCTTCGTTTTCGGAATAAGACGCTTCCAGTTCTTCGTTCATGCTGGCCATTTCTTCGTAGGACGCCAGGATATCATCACTCATCTTGACAAAACTGTTGTGCATGGAAACAATCTCGCTGATTTGAGATTCGCATTGGCCCATATCCACTTCACTGGTTTTAACGTTGAAATCCTTCATCTTGTTTTCCAGCACCAAGATGGGCTTGATCAGCTTATCCGATAACTTCATAATGATGCCCTTTGCTCGAGAATAATTAAAATAGATTAAAAACAGGGTAAACAGGAATATGGACAAAATGATGATGCCGTATATCTCAAAGATGGTGATCACCAAGCCGTATTGGAGTTGCCCGTGATTCCATGAATAATAGACCGTTTTGATAAACAGGCCATGATATCGGAATAGGGCTCGGTTCTCTTGAGCGGATTGCCTGAGAAAGCGGTCCTGTTTTTCAGTTAATGGAGAACCCGCCAACAGATGCGTTTCTTCTCGATTGTACAAGTGATAAACAGCCAGGTTACCGTCAAACGATTTCAACATCTCATGGGTATAGTCCAAGATAACGGTGTCTAATGCACTCAGATTGATTCCCAATTCAAAAAGATGCTGATCCGGCAATTTGAGATAGGCGTAGAAACGCATTTGATCGGTTTGCTTTTCATAATCAAAGCTGGTAAAAACAGCTTGTCCTGGGGGCAACACCAGCAGGTCTTTCCAAACATAATCGAACTGAGACAAATCCAGCCCCATATCTACCGGCCGGTCCGTTTCATAAATCACACCTGACGGGTCAATTCGGTAAATATTCACATCATCAGCCTTGAGCGACAGACCCTCTAAATCCAGCTTGACGATCTTGTTCTTCAGCTCGGATATGAAAGGTTCCGAAAAGGGGGTTTCACCGGAATCATTCGATTCTTTCAACAGGGCATACTGGGATTTAAAAAAAGGCTCGATGACTTGCTTGAGTTTTTCCTCAATATCGAAAAAAAGGTCGTCCAATTTGTTGTGATGGGCTTCCAGTTCCAAACCGACTTTCTCCTTAAACAAATTGTCGATCACAATGAACTGATTCAACAATAAAAACAGAATCAACAGGAAGAACGGAATCACAACCGGTCTATATAAAGCCTTTAAAATGCCGATAAAAGTTGATTTTAAGTCTTTCACTCGCCGATCACCGCCAAAAATTAAAAAACAAGGGAAAGCCCCTTTAGTATATCATATTCGCCCAACAGTTGCCAGTAGCGGGTAATTGTGATAGAATCAGACCAAGCATGGCATGAAAGGAGTCGAACATGATCAACGCAAACAGAAAAAAGATCTCGGATATATTGAAAAATCAAGAAATCGGCACACAGTGCACCCTTTTTGGATGGATTAAAACGGCACGTTTCTCAAAAAACGTTTATTTTTTGTCCATCAATGACGGATCCTGCTTTGATAAAATCCAGGTGGTTATCGATAACATCGAGAATGTGGACAAGTCCCAGCTGTTAACGGGTGCTTGTGTCAAAATAGAAGGAACGGTTGTGGAATCTCCGGGAAAAAACCAATCCTGTGAGATTCTGGCTTCTCATGTGGAAGTCATCGGAACCGCTGATGATAAATTCCCCTTGCAGAAAAAACGGCATACCTTGGAATTCTTAAGGACCATGCCCCATCTGAGAACCAGAACCAACACCCTGATGGCCACGTTCAATGTGAGAAGCAAGTTAGCCATGGCCATACATGAGTATTTCCAATCGAAGGGGTTTGTTTACATCCATCCGCCCATCCTCACCAATAGCGACTGTGAAGGTGCGGGAGAAACCTTCCAAGTGACCAATTTAGATTTGGATGCCCTGGCCGCTTCCGGAAAAAAGGTGGATTATTCCCAGGATTTCTTTGGAGAACCCGTAAGTCTGACGG
>CAYYNI010000065.1:0-11284 GCA_964472765.1 uncultured Thermotogaceae bacterium
GAAGTATTACACAAGGCTCAAGAGATGTTCGGATATTTACCACCAGAGGTTCAAAGCCATGTGGCAATGAAACTAAATCTTCCCGAAAGCCAGGTGTACGGTGTAGTTACGTTTTACAATTTCTTCACCATGAAGCCCAGGGGCAAACATCAGATCAAGATTTGTCTTGGTACTGCATGCTATGTAAAAGGAGCAGATAAAGTATTAGACAGATTTAAGGAAGAATTAAAAGTAGACATGGAAGAAGTGACTGATGACGGGAACTTTTCGTTGCATGGTGTGAGGTGTCTTGGGGCATGTTCAATGGCGCCTGTTGTGCTTATCGGCGAAAAAGATTTTTATGGAAAAGTAACGGCAAATGAAATACCAAAGATACTAAAGAAATACAGGGGGTGAATGTGAATGGCAAAGATCAAAAGTTTGGATGAGTTGATGAAAATAAAAGAAAAAGCCGTTAAAGAAATTCAGATGAGGGATACCGAGAAGAAAGGTAAAATCATTGTTGCGATGGGAACTTGCGGTATAGCTGCTGGCGCAAAAGAGACACTTCAGGCAGTTGTTAATGAATTAGAAAAGAATGGTATCAACGATGTATCCGTTGTTCAATCGGGATGCATGGGATTATGTGATGTGGAACCTACCGTTGAAGTGATAATGGAAGGTAGCGATCCTATCATTTATGGTCATGTTTCGCCCGAACAGGTGTCAAGAATTGTTGATCAGCATGTTAAAAACGGAAAAGTTGTCAGTGATTTGCTTGTTAGAAAGGGCGAAATCTGATCTGAAAAATGATTGCGAGGTGAGTGGAGTTGCCGGTTGCAACTAATACAATATTAATGTGTGCTGGTGGAGGGTGTATATCCTCCGGAGAAGAGAGTTGTTTACAAGCGCTGCAAAAAGCTGTTGAAAAATATTCGCTTCAGGAAGTTGTCAAAGTAGTAGAAACAGGTTGTATGGGAATGTGCGATGCGGGGCCGTTGATGGTTATTTATCCGGAAGGTGTCTATTATCAAAAATTGACTCCTGAGGACGTTGAAAAAATCGTATCTGAGCATATTCTCAAAGGAAGGATCGTAGAGGAAAAATTGCTGGACAACCCAGTGTCTAGTTTAAAAACGCAAAATCCATACGATGATCATCCCTTCTTCACCAGACAGGTGAAAATAGCAACTAGAAATATGGGAATTGTTGATCCGATGAAAATTGAAGAGTACATTGCCCATGATGGGTATTTTGCTCTCCAAAAAGCCCTCTCCATGAACCCTGAAGAAATTATTGCCGAACTTAAGGAAAGTGGTCTCAGAGGAAGGGGAGGCGCAGGGTTTCCCACCTGGCTGAAATGGGATTTAACCCGAAAAGTGCCCGGAGATGAAAAGTATGTGCTTTGTAATGCTGATGAGGGAGATCCAGGTGCATTTATGGACCGTTCCATATTGGAAGGCGATCCTCATTCTATTTTAGAAGCCATGGCCATTGCCGGTTATACCATTGGCGCAAGTAAAGGTTATGTATACATCAGAGCCGAATACCCTCTTGCAATTGAAAGGTTAAGAGCAGGGATAGAACAGGCTAAAGAACTTGGCTTGTTTGGCGAAAATATCATGGGATCCAATTTCTCATTTGATTTAGAGATAAGAATGGGCGCAGGGGCATTTGTCTGCGGTGAGGAAACGGCATTGATTGAATCCATCGAGGGCAAAAGAGGTCAACCAAGAGTAAAACCGCCATTTCCGGCACAAGTGGGTGTATGGGGCAAGCCTACGCTCAACAATAATGTTGAAACTTATGCCAATATTCCCCCAATTTTGACAAAAGGCGCCAAATGGTTCTCCAGCATCGGAACTCAAACGAGTAAGGGGACGAAAGTATTTTGTTTGGCAGGAAAAGTCAAAAACACAGGTTTGGTGGAAGTTCCAATGGGGATTACTCTAAGAGAAGTTGTTTACGATATTGGCGGCGGTATCCCCAATGGAAAAGAATTCAAAGCGGTTCAAACAGGAGGCCCTAGTGGCGGATGTATTCCAAAGGAACATTTGGACACACCGATCGACTATGAGACACTCAAAGAATTAGGGACTATGATGGGGTCCGGCGGAATGATATTCATGGATGAAGACACTTGTATGGTGGATGTTGCCAAATATTTCCTTGATTTTTCTGTGGAAGAATCCTGTGGAAAATGTCTACCTTGTCGTGAAGGAAACAGAGTGATGTTGGATATGCTGGAAAAGATTACCCAAGGTGAAGGAGAAGACGGAGATATTGAGAAATTGATAGAATTAGGAAAAAATATCATGGATACTTCTCTTTGTGGACTTGGACAATCCTCACCCCAGCCGGTTATTTCAACCATCAGATACTTCAGAGATGAATATGAAGCGCACATCAAAGAAAAAAGATGTCCTGCAAAGGTTTGTAAACCGTTGATTAGATATGTCATTGATCCCGAAAAGTGTGTTGGCTGTACAGCTTGTTCAAGAGTATGTCCTGTCAGTGCCATTAGCGGAGAAGTAAAAAAGGTACATGAGATCGATAGTGATGTTTGTACCAGATGCGGCAGTTGTATACAGGTATGTCGTTTTGGTGCAATCAGTATCGTATCACCATAACAAGAGTGGAGAAGGCTGATTTTAAATAATCAGCCTTCATATCCTTGCAACAATTTATCATCAGGGGGTGTGATAGTGGTTTCAGATAAAGAACTGCAAGCAATCGAGCAAATCATAAATGGTGTCGTAACGGATGACAGCCTGGCTGAGGGAGATGTATTGATTAATTGTCTCCATGAAATACAGAATCATTTTCACAACTTTGTTCCACCAGAAGCAGCTGAAAAGGTTGCTCAGATATTGAAGGTTCCAGAGTCCTCAGTATATGAAGTGTTAACCTTTTATACCATGTTTTCTGTGGAAAAGAGGGGTAAATATGTAATCAGGGTTTGCAACAGTTTGCCATGCCATGTTACTGGCGGGAAGGAAATCATTGATACGCTGAAAAAGGAATTGGGATGTGATTTTTCTCAAACTACGCCAGACGGGTTATTTACACTTGAGAAAACCGGTTGTTTGGGTTTATGTGGTGTTTCTCCCGTTATCATGATTAACGATGAGTTTTTCGGTAATTTGACCAATGAAAAGGTTTTACAGATCATCAATCATATTCGTGAAGAGGAGCGTGGATGATGATGAAAATTCAGACGGTTTTGGTTTCTGTAGACTCAAACAGCGCACTTCGCGGAGCAAGACAATTTAAGAAGCAAATTGAAGAAGCGGTAAAGAACTTCCAGCTTTCCGATATGGTTGAGGTTTTGGAAACGGGAAGTCTGGGTGTTTATAAAGAAGGCGTTATCGTTGCAGTTTATCCTGAAGAGATTTTTTATGAGATCAATTCTTCCGAAGATGTAGAATTGCTAGTGATGGAGCATTTCCTTAAGGGAAGAATTGTCAAAGATTTGATGGTGGACAAATCAGTTATCAAGCACGAAAAAATGGAATCCGGAAAAATCAATCAAGAGGAAAGAATTGTCCTGAAAAATGTTGGTATTATTGATCCCAGAGATGTTGAAGAATATATCGCCCGAGATGGATACATGGCTTTGGCTAAGGTTTTAAACGAAATGAAGCCAGAGGGTGTTATCGATGTGATCAAAAAGAGCAGTCTCCGAGGTAGAGGCGGAGCTGGTTTTCCAACTGGAATGAAATGGGATTTTACTGCTAAGGTAGAAAGCTCTGAAAAGTATGTTATTTGTAATGCAGACGAAGGAGAGCCGGGGACTTTCAAGGATAGACTGATTATGGAAGGCGATCCTCATTCTGTGATTGAAGCGATGACTATTTGTGCTTTTGCAGTGGGTGCGAATAAAGGATATATCTATATCAGGGGCGAATACTATGGTTCGATCGACAACATCAGAAAGGCGATCAATGATGCTTATGATATGGGATTACTTGGAGAGGATATATTAGGTAGTGGGTTTAACTTTGATCTTTCTGTTCGATTGGGTGCTGGTGCGTATATTTGCGGTGAAGAAACAGCATTGATCGAATCCATTGAAGGAAGACCGGGTAGGCCTAGATTGAAGCCGCCATATCCTCCTGTTGAGGGACTTTATGGGAAGCCAACGGTCGTGAATAACGTAGAGACCTTTAGTAACATTCCCTGGATCATTAACAATGGACCAGAAGCTTTTAAAAATATTGGATCGGAGGGCTCTGCCGGGACAAAAGTGTTTACATTAGTAGGTAATATCATCAACCGAGGTTTAGTTGAAGTGCCTATGGGAACGAGCATTTTCGATTTGATTTACAAATATGGTGGTGGTATTCCCGACGGAAAGAAGTTAAAGATTGTTCAAACGGGTGGAACTGCTGGAACATTTATGAATACCGAGAAATTAAATATTGGTTTGGATTATGATTCAGGAAAAGAAGGAGCCTCTTTAGGTTCGGGCGTTATTCTGTGTATGGATGAGGATAATTGTGCGGTTGATTGTGCAAAAACTGTTATGGAATTTTTTGCTCACGAATCATGCGGCAAATGTACCCCATGTAGAGAAGGAACCAGAGTTTCAGTAAAGATTTTGGATAAGATTTCCAAAGGACAAGGAAAAGAAGAGGAAATCGATCAACTGCTCATGATTTCTGATGCTATGGAACTGACTTCTTTTTGTGGATTGGGACAATCCGCTGCGATCCCTTTGAGAACGATTGTAAATTCCTTCAGGGATGAATTCTCAAAGCATGTACAGAAAATACCCTGCTCTGTTTGTGCCTATGAAAAACCAAAAACGAAGAAAAAGATTGGAAGATAATTGACATCCAACAATTCATTTAGGTCGTGTTAAATAATAGTAAATTCTTTGAGAATAAAGCGGGTGCGGTTGACAACGCACCCGCTTTAGTAGTAAAATACGCTCGGTTCATTTCAAAATCAAGGAAGGAGGTATTTTCTAATAGATGCCGACAATTAATCAGTTAGTCAGAAAAAGCAGGAAAATCATTAAAGAGAAATCAAAAGCACCTGCCTTACAAAAGAATCCTCAAAAGAGAGGTGTTTGTGTCAGGGTTACTACTATGACACCCAGAAAACCTAACTCAGCGTTGAGAAAAATCGCCAGGGTCAGACTTGCAAACGGTATGGAAGTATCAGCTTACATTCCCGGAGAAGGACACAATTTGCAAGAACATTCTGTTGTGATGGTTCGAGGAGGAAGAGTTAAAGATCTAGCAGGTATTCGTTACAGAATTATTAGGGGAGCGCTTGACACTGCAGGTGTAGAAGATAGAAAACAAGCACGTTCCAAATACGGAACTAAGGCTCCTAAATGATGTGTTTATGCAGGAGGGAAATTCATAAATGAGAAGAAGAAGAGCTGAAAAAAGAACAATCGAACCGGATCCCGTGTATAACGATTTGTTGGTGTCTCGTTTGATCAACAAATTAATGTATCACGGTAAAAAGTCAAAGTCACAAAAGATCGTTTACGATGCTTTTGAACTTATCAGAGAAAAAACCGGGAAGGATCCACTTGAAATGTTTAAACAAGCGATGGACAACATTAAACCTGAAGTTGAGGTGAAACCGAGGCGTGTGGGTGGATCAACCTATCAAGTTCCAGTTGAAGTGGCAGAACCCAGAAAGACTTCATTAGGTTTACGATGGCTTTTGTCTGCAGTAAGATCGAAAAGAGGCAGACCAATGAAATACAGACTATCTGATGAAATAATGTCAGCCTTAGAAAATAACGGTGCAGCTGTTAAGAAAAGGGATGATACCCACAGAATGGCCGAGGCAAACAGAGCGTTTGCTCATTTTAAATGGTGATGGATAAATAAAAAGATGGAGGAAATATAGTGTCCTACAAAGAAATTCCTCTCGAAAGAGTTAGAAATATTGGGATTATGGCGCATATTGATGCGGGAAAAACTACCACTACAGAAAGAATATTGTTTTACACCGGTCGAAAACACAAATTGGGCAGTGTAGATGATGGCACCGCTACAATGGACTGGATGGAACAGGAAAAAGAACGTGGGATTACCATTACCTCGGCTGCTACAACTGCTATATGGAAAAATCATAGGATAAACGTTATTGATACACCCGGGCACGTTGACTTTACAGTCGAAGTTGAACGCTCTTTAAGAGTTCTGGATGGTGCCATTGCAGTATTTGATGTTTGCGCAGGAGTTGAACCTCAATCAGAAACTGTCTGGAGACAAGCTGATAAATACCATGTGCCCAGGGTAGCTTTTATGAATAAGATGGACAAGCTTGGTGCTGATTTTGATATGTCAGTTAAGAGTATGATTAAAAAACTTGGTGCTAATCCACTTCCAGTCCAATTTCCCATTGGTGCTGAGGAAACATTCGTCGGAGTAGTTGATCTTGTTCAGATGAAGGCACATCTTTGGGAAGACAGTGAAGGGCTTTCTTTTGAAACTGTTGGGATTCCGGAGGAACTTTTGGAGAAAGCACAGGCAATGCACGAAGATTTGGTTGCAAAAATGTCTTCTTATGACGAGACTATCATGGAACATTATCTTGAAGGTGAAGATGTACCGGTAGAAAAACTCAAAAGCGCTATTCGGAAAGCTACCGTTTCTGGTGAATTTGTGCCTGTTCTTTGCGGAACTGCTTTTAAAAATAAGGCAATACAGCCATTAATAGATGCGATTGTAGACTTCCTTCCGTCTCCATTAGATGTTCCCCCGATCGAAGTAACAATCCAAGGCACTGACAAAACGTTTCAGTTAAAGGCTGATCCTTCAGGTCCATTTGCAGCACTTGCTTTTAAAGTTGCTTCAGATCCTTTTGTTGGAAGGTTGACCTATTTCAGGGTTTATTCAGGTACCCTGCAAAAAGGTAATTATGTTCAAAACATTAATAAAGACAAAAAAGAACGTTTAAGCAGGCTAATTTACATGCATTCGGACAAGAGAGAAGATGTGGATGAAGTAACTGCAGGAGAAATAGTTGCTGGCATTGGTCTAAAATTCACCTCTACCGGTGACAGCTTGGCAAATGATAACATGCCTTTATTATTAGAAGCGATGGTTTTCCCGGAACCGGTTATACAGATTGCGATAGAACCTGAAACCAAGGACGATCAAAATAAATTGGCAAAAGGGTTAATTGCTTTGAAAGAAGAAGACCCCACTATTAAGGTTCAAGTAGAAGAGGAAACCGGACAAACACTTCTAAGCGGGATGGGAGAATTACACCTTGAAATCATTATTGATCGTTTGAGAAGAGAATTTGGTGCAAATGTTCGAGTAGGGAAACCTCATGTTTCGTATAGAGAAACAATACAACTGCCAGTGGATACTGAGGGAAAATACATCAGACAAAGCGGTGGAAGAGGTCAATATGGGCATGTAAAGGTAAAATATGAACCACTTGAAAGTGGAAAGGGTTTTGTTTTTGAAGATGCAACAGTTGGGGGGAGTGTTCCAAGGGAGTATATCAACCCAATTAGAATTGGAATTGAAGAAGCAATGCAGGATGGTGCAGTAGCGGGTTATCCGGTTGTTGATATGAAAGCCACTTTATATGATGGTTCCTATCATGAAGTGGACAGTTCAGAAATGGCATTTAAAATAGCCGCTTCCATGTCCTTAAAAGATGCTTTGAAGAAGGGGAAATCGTATTTATTAGAACCTATTATGTCAGTCGAGATCACGACTCCTGAAGAATATATGGGCGATATTATTGGCGACTTGAATACACGACGCGGAAGAATTGAGAAATTTGATTCCAGGTCCAATGCCAGAGTTGTTGAAGCGTTTGTTCCACTTTCAGAGTTGTTTGGCTACGCAACGATACTCCGATCATTAAGTCAGGGAAGAGCAACTTATACCATCCAGTTTTCACATTATGATCCAGTCAACGAGAAGACACTTGAAAAGATTTTACATAAAAAATAGTGCTATAAGAGTTATTAACAATAATGAGGAGGGAAATTACAAATGGCAAAAGAGAAATTTGAACGAACGAAACCGCATTTGAACATTGGTACCATTGGTCATATCGACCATGGTAAGACAACTTTAACAGCTGCTATTACAAAAGCACTCAGTTTGAAGGGTCTTGCAGATTTTGCAGCATTTGATACCATTGATAAGGCTCCAGAAGAAAAGGCAAGAGGTATCACCATCAATACCGCACACGTTGAATATCAGACCGAGAAAAGACATTATGCCCATATCGATTGTCCCGGTCATGCTGACTACATCAAAAATATGATCACTGGTGCAGCACAGATGGATGGAGCTATATTAGTAGTTGCTGCAACCGATGGTCCTATGCCTCAGACAAGAGAACACGTTTTACTTGCCAGACAGGTTAACGTTCCTGCAATCGTTGTTTTCTTGAACAAGTGTGACATGGTAGACGATGAAGAATTAATTGATTTGGTTGAGATGGAAGTGAGAGACCTTCTCAGCAAATATGAATTCCCCGGAGATGATTTGCCTGTTGTAAGAGGTTCAGCTCTCAAAGCGGGAGAGGAAGATAGCGCTGATGGTCAGTGGATGCAATATATTTATGAGTTGATGCAAGCTTGCGATGATTACTTCCCAGAGCCCTTAAGAGAAGTTGATAAGCCATTCTTAATGCCTGTTGAAGATATTTTCACGATTACAGGTAGGGGAACTGTTGTGACCGGAAGAATCGAAAGAGGAACTGTTCACCCAGGTGATGAAGTTGAAATCGTTGGTATCAGACCTACTGCCAAGTCGACTGTAACGGGTGTAGAAATGTTCAGAAAACTTCTAGATGAAGGAACAGCAGGAGACAACGTTGGATGTCTTCTCAGAGGTATCAAAAAGGAAGAAGTAGAAAGAGGGCAAGTCCTTGCAAAGCCCAAATCAATCACACCACACACCCATTTTAAAGCCAATATATACGTTTTGAAGAAGGAAGAAGGCGGAAGACATACACCGTTTACAAAGGGCTATCGACCTCAATTCTACATTAGAACAGCTGACGTCACTGGTGAAATTGCAGATCTTGGTGAAGGCGTCGAAATGATCATGCCCGGGGACAATATTGTGAGTGAAGTAAAACTGATCAAACCAGTTGCTCTTGAAAATGGTATGCGATTTGCAGTACGTGAAGGCGGAAGAACAGTTGGAGCAGGAGTAGTTGCAGAAATTATCGAATAATCAACAGTAACAAACTGTTAATTATAACGTTACTGTTATTGTGTATAATGCGGGGGAGTGTAAGACCACTCCCCTTTATAGCGTAATTTTTAAGGATTGGAGGGAACTTATTAATGGCCTCACAGAGGATTCGAATTAGATTAAAGGGTTATGATCATGAATTGCTTGATCAGTCTTCAGGGAAGATAGTTGAAATCGTTAAAACGACCAATGCACAAGTCTCAGGTCCTATTCCTTTACCAACAGAAAGAACAGTATACTGTGTTCTCAAATCCCCTCACAAGCATAAGGATTCCAGAGAACATTTCGAGAAAAGAGTTCATAAAAGGCTCATAGACATTTTGGACCCCAAGCCCAAGACAGTGGAAGCTCTCATGAAAATTGATCTTCCTTCCGGGGTTGATGTCGAAATTAAGCTCTGATACATAAACGGAGGTGTACAGAATGAGCGGTATTATCGGAAAAAAGATTGGAATGACTCAAATTTACAAAGATGGCATTATGGTTCCTGTGACAGTCGTACAGGCAGGTCCTTGTGTTGTTTGTCAGAAAAAAACTAAAGAAATAGATGGCTACACTGCCATACAGCTTGGTTTCGAAAAGCAAAAAGAGCAGCGTATGACAAAACCGATGAAAGGTCATTTCAAAAAAGCAGATGTTGCGCCTATGAAACATTTAAGGGAATTCAGATGTGAAAACCCTGACGATTATCAATTAGGTCAGGAAATCACAGTTGAGGTTTTCGAAGAAGGAACAAAGATCGATGTTGTTGGCACTTCAAAGGGTAAAGGGTATTCTGGGGTCATGAAGAGATGGAACTTTTCTGGCGGAGAAAAAACACATGGTTCTAAATTTCACAGGGGACTTGGTAGTACCGGACAGCATTCCTATCCGGCTAGAGTATTCCCCGGAAAGAAAATGCCCGGACAGTACGGTAATGAAAGAGTAACAGTTCAAAATTTAGAAATCGTCAGAATTGACAAAGAAAATAATTTGATTGCTGTTAAAGGAGCGATTCCAGGTTCAAAGAACAGCATTGTATATTTAAGAAACACAGTAAAATCATATTAATCAATCAGCATTATGCTGGAAGGAGGAAAAATGGCAAATATTAAGGTTCTCGACCTAAATGGACGAAGTACCGGTGAAGTTGATTTGAGAAATGATATCTTCGATATCGAGCCCAATCACGACGTCATGTTCAGATATGTCAACATGCAACTCACCAACAGAAGACAGGGAACGGCATCTACTAAGACAAGGGGAGAAGTTAAAGGAACCGGTAAAAAACCGTTTCCGCAAAAACATACCGGAAGAGCTCGTCAGGGTAGTTTAAAAGGTCCTCATCAAAGACATGGTGGTGTTGCATTTGGACCAAAACCTAAAGAATGGAAAATCAAACTTCCAAAAAAGATGAAGAAATTAGCATTAAAATCAGCATTAAGTGCACGTTTTAGAGAGGGCAATCTAATCGTTATCGAAGAATTCAAAATGAATGAGATCAAGACAAAAGCATTCAAAAAAGTATTAGAAGCTCTTTCTGTAGATAAGAATAAGACTTTATTGGTTTTACCATTCAAAAATCAAGAGTATGAGAACACAAAAAAATCAGGTAAGAACATCAAAGATTCAAAAGTTATCATAGTCGACAATCCAGGTAATCAAGATCAAAAGACAAATATTGATGGTTTGAATGTTTTTGATATCATAAACAGTCAAAAGATTATTATTACCAAAGACACGGTTAAAAAGATTGAGGAGGTGTTGGGTAATGCCAATTAAACTCCACACAAGAGATATCCTCATTCGCCCAATCATAACTGAAAGTACAACAATGAATATGGAAAATAACACTTATACTTTTGAAGTACACAGAAGTTCTAATAAACCGATGATTAAAAAGGCGATAGAGGAAATATATGATGTTAAAGTTGAAAAAGTGAATGTTTTGAATTGTAAACCAAAACCTAAACGAAGAGGTCAATTTACAGGCAAAACAAGAAGTTGGAAAAAGGCAATGGTTAAACTTCAAAAAGGTTACACCATTCCTGATCTGGAAAACATTTATTAATATATAGAAAGGGGAGCTGAAAATGGGACTTAAACGATATAAACCAACA
>CAYYNI010000066.1:0-10982 GCA_964472765.1 uncultured Thermotogaceae bacterium
TAAAACCAACAATGAAGAAGGGGTTTATCACATTCTCAGTCATCTTTATTCTGATCTGCTCCAATAATTTTGCCGCTCAAAGCACTATTGATGGACATCAATATAAAATGATTAAAACAGATACGGATTATGGAATTTACTACCCTAATTTACCCTATTATTTAGACAACATTTCTCCTTTTACTCTGGGATCTGTTACCGATCCTAATATTCTATTCAGCTTTGGTCTGTTGTTGGCTCAAAAGGCAAAAGCAGCTAACGCCAAAGCATGTGTGATAGGCTACGGTCAAGTAATGTCAGAAGAAATTCAATTCATACAAGGAAGTTTCGATCAGGTAATTGCCCCTTTTTTCTCCGTAGATCCTTACAAGGCATCACAGTCCATTGAATGGATTACAAATGGCCTGATGGCTGGAGGAATTTTCCCTGTGTTAAGCACTAAATTCGGTTTAAATGATGCTCTGATTCTTAACCTAAAACACAAAAAGATCTTTCCGGCTATTTTATTGGAAGATTTTCAAGCTGAAGAGCAAAGATTTCTAGATATGGCTTTGGCTGTAGTGGATTATTCCGGACAAATACTTTATTATCCATCATTACTCACTCATATGGATTGGCAATGGTCTCATAATGTTATTGACGAAAACACGCTTAGGCGGGAAATTATTCTAGCGGGAATCATACAGCTAAAAAAGAGATTTTCAATGGAATCATATCAGGTGTATTACAAACCGTTAACAACCCCTGTTCTGGATCAGGTTGTCGTTTTCTTCAAAGACCCCAGATTGGTTAACCTGAATCAATTTAATACAGGTTATTTGATTCATTCCGATGAATCATTTGTGTTGGAAAGATTGCGATTAATTTGTTCCGAAATCTATTTTGCCAGAGGAAGCATAAATTGGCACTGAGGCTTGATCGGTATCTCTCTAATACAGGTTATGGGTCCAGAAGTGAAGTAAAAAGATTAATTAAGAACGGTATGATTGCCTTGAACGGTAAAATCTGCTTGGACCCTTCCACAATGGTTGATTTTGAAACAAACATATCTCTTAATGGTCAACACATTGCAGTTAAACCAGTCAGTACAATCATGATGAATAAACCAAAGGGATTTGTTTCCTCGAATGAAAGTGAATCAGGATACCCATCGGTTATTGAACTTATTAAAAAACCTCATCCTACTTACGCCATAGCCGGAAGATTAGATTTGGATACAACGGGGTTACTTATATTAAGTACCCAAGGGGATTTAGTACATTCCATTATTTCACCTTCAAAAAAGGTACAAAAATTATACAAAGCCGTTGTCATACATTTTGATCCCAATAAAACACACTTCTTTTTCGAAGGAATCCGTATCACTAAAGACTTTCAGACCAAACCGGTTACCTTTTTTAAAATTTGTGACGTGAAAGCAGAACAATATACCATTTGTCTTGGAATTACAGAGGGAAGATTCCATCAGGTGAAAAAGATGTTCCAAATGGTTCATTCTGAAGTCATAGAATTAGAAAGACTAGCAATCGGTTCACTAAGGTTAGATCGATCTTTAAAACCCGGAGAATACAAAGAATTAACAGAAACCGATATTCGCAATCTCTTTTCTCAACCGGAAGGCAATGAATCCGATGATATGTTAAAATAGTAAGGCCCTGATCACGATTAGAAGTAGCGGAGGACAACATGACAAACAATCAAACGATTGATGAGACTAAAAAACTATACGATGAGTATATAAAATTAAGCGCTGAGCAGTCATCTTTTCTTACAACAAGGCTTAAATCTAGAATAAAACTTCGGTTTCGAAAAGATTTTGAAGGTCAATCATCAGATAAAAAGAAATTGGATAAAATTATAGAAAAATTCATCAGCCAAACACAAGAAATATCTTGGTCCAGAATTAAAAACTTTTTGTACGAAGAATATCATGAAAATCAGATGGAAATATACCGAATGTGGATGTTCAGTATCAGCCAAGATTTATTGCTCCTAAAACTAATATCAAAACGAAAATCATCCGGGATGAGCGAACTATATAGAGAATACAATTTACCCATCAAAGCTTACATCAGTAAAAATCTTTTAGGGGTAAAAGGAACCGAGTTTTTTAACAACAAATGCACTGATCTGATGATGGAAACTTTTCAACGTTTTGAACGTTATGCAATGAATTTTAATCCGTACAAAGGAACACTCTTCAGTTATCTGATATCCATAGCGGATCATTTGATTAAGGACGAAACTACAATTCCTGAAACCCTTGTTTCTGATTTTAACGAACAAGATGAACAGGACAACACTCCAATTTTTTGGGCGATATCAAAAGATCCTTCGCCGGATCAATTACATGAAAAGGCATCCAAAGAAAAATATTTCTTAGAACAGATGATAGCCGAAGGAGGTTATCCTTGGCAAGTATTGGTCGTTTTATTAACTAAAATATCGGATGAAAGAACCGACATCACAGCACTATCCGAGTTGCCTTTATTGAAGCTCTTTCAATCGATGAAAACTTCCTTTTCAGAGAGTTCTTTTCACGACATCGAAGAATTAGAGGAGATCTTCAAACCCCTTGAAAACCAATTGATGTTAATCCTTAAAAATGTTATCCCAACCAAAGATCATCAATCAAGAGGTTATCTACATGATTATTTAGAAGTCAAATTAGCTGATTTGCCATTATCGGTTTTTTTTGGAAAAGATCCTTTAAAAAATATAAGAGACTGGAATCACCGAGTTTTTAAAAGGCTAAGAAAAAAAATACTGGAAAGTTAAGTCATGCGACATATGAATAAGAGGCAGGGTATAATCTTGTGATCGATAAGAATAGGGAGGTGTTAGTATGAAGGACCATTTGACGGATGAACAAATCGAAAATTATATTGATTCAGAATACATTCAAAAAAAATCTGTTTTGTACTCTCCTATTGATCATGACGAGACAAGCACACTACTGCCTATGAAAGAAATCATCCAAATGGAGGACCATCTTAATGGATGCGATTTATGTTTATCAAGAGTCACAAAAGCATTGGATTTCTCTATTTCATTTCAGGAATGGATTGAAGAAAAACCCAATTCAGATCAAAAAGTGATGATCAAGATCCTGAAAGCGCTCCATTATGAAGATCCATCAATCAAAACAAGGATTTTGAAATGGTTAAAAGATTGGCGTGTTTTTATGAGTAACACCGTGGATGTAATCATGGATACCTCATATAATGGCATTTCGAATATTACAAAAATCCTAAAAAAAAGCCCCATTAATAAAGACGCAACTCTCATATTCAAAAACCCTGTGGAATCATTTGCTATGAGAGGAAATGTAAACACAACGTTCGAGAAAAAACGCGAAAATGTTCTTAATGGCTATCTACAAGAAAATAATATTTTGGAAATTCAAGCTCAATCCCAAACAAAAACAATACAAATTACTTTTAATAACGAAAAATTTTGGCAGCCTTCTCCTATTATCATATTAATACCCACTCAAAGCGGAAAACCCATCATTCGAGCGGCTTATGAAAAAAAAGATTGTGATCAGTTTGAGATTTCAATTGAAGGGCTATACCCTGGGAAATACCTGTTGGCCATTGAACCTTTTTTACCCGTACAAAAGCAAAACAATCCCTTATAAAATAGAAGGGTTAGAATGGAAAATTCATATCTTAAAAACATGCAAAAAAAAATAAAAGCGTTTGTAAAACATCATCAAATTGATCAATTTCTTGAGTATTCGACGCAAATCGTTGATCAAATGCTGATTGATGATCAGTTCAACTATTCATCAAAAAAAGAGTTAACCATCATGATCAATCAAACTTGCTTGCTGTTTGGAGTTTACGATCATATTGAAGGATTATTGTTGATTATTTTAAATCATGAAATAAAAAAAATCCAATCAAGTGATGATTTTATAGCTTTTATCAAAAACCTTCTTGGAGAATTGTATTATTATAAAGGAAATTATTCACTGGCGATGGATTATTATAAACAAGCTTATGATATTCGACTGGCTCTATTCGGCAAATCACATCCTGATTCAATCGAGAGTTCTTCCAATCTAGCACTTTTATATACTGAATTAGGCAGATTAGCGGAAGCTGAAGAAATATTTTCTGAAGTTTTAAAAATATTCGAAAGTGAAATTAGCGGACAAATAGAAGACTATATAAAAACCCTTTGGAATACAGGCCTTTTGTATCAGTATTGGGGAAAATACGCTAAATCCATTGAAAAATATCTGATGGCACTTGAAATCTCTCAATTAAACGGAACAGATGAACTAACAGATACCATCGAAAATAATATGGGTGTATTGTATTTGGAAACGGGCAATTACGAAGCAGCAGAAAACCATCTACAAAAATCACTTGACTATACACAGAAACATTTCGGAAAAGATCATCCAAAAACAGTTTCAACCTACAACAACCTTCTCTCAGCACAGTTGCATTTGGGTAAACTGGAAAATGCTCAACAAGGTTTTGAAGAATTATTGAAGTATGATACTAACAATATGCCGATTACAACGATAAAAATTAAAATCAATTACGCTGCTTTACTAATCAAGCTGGGTAATACAATTAAAGCATTAGAAATATTAAAAGCATTGCAGACTTATGAACTGATCCCTGAAATTCAAGTTAAAGTTCTTTCCAACCTTTCAAAAATCTATCTCCTAAACCAAGATTCCTCATCCACTTATGAAAACTTGGAAATGGCTTTAAAGATTCAAAATCAATTAACCGGGAAAAAACACATTCAATATACCAAGATACTAGGGATGCTAGCACACAGCTATATTGTCTTCTCTCAACCAGAAATGGCTTTTAGTATCCTTAAAGAAGCCACTGAACTACAAAACGAGATCTTGCTTGAAGTATCTACATCCTTTTCGAGAGACTATGCATGGAATTTTTTACACAGAATAGATGGGGAACTGAACAAACTTCTGAGTCTTTTTTATCTACTCCAAAAAGAAAAAAAAGAGGATGTCTCTCTAATCAATAACATGATGCAAGAAATCTTTGGCATAATTTTAAGAAGAAAAGCAGTGGTTTTTGAAACTGGAGTCGAGCGTTATCACTCCATTTTAAAAGGCAAAAATCCTTATTTGAAAGATCTATTTCAGTCATTGATCAGAATAAAGGAAGAAATCGTACTACGCACAACTAAAGGCTATTTTAGTGAAACACCTGAAGAAAATAGGGAAAGAATAGAACAGCTTAATACTAAAGCAGAAATGATAGAGAGTAGAATAGCCAGCGCTTTTCCCACATCTTCAGAATCAACTTTTCTATTGCATTCAAAAACAAAAAAGGCAACACTTGAACTACTTCAAAGTAAGATTCCTCAAGATACGTTGTTCATTGATATTTATAAATTCAGTTTTTTTGATTTTTATAGATCAGAAAACTCTAGACATGACAAAACATCCATGGGACAAAGTCAAACGTTTGGATATATTCTGTTTTATATTCATCATGATCAAACGCATTATTACTTTATTGACGATGCTGACGAAATTGAACAGATTATCAAAAAAGGCGAATCAAGTGAACCCGGATATATACGTGGATACAAATCTCCTTCGATTGAAATGCAAAACAACTCAATGCCTGAGTTTTTCCATCAAAAGCTATGGCAAATTCTTTTTAAAAATCAAACCCAAATAAATTTTTCTCAGATTAGCAAACTTTTTGTTTCACCTGATGGTGATTTTAACAACCTTCCTTTCGAAACCCTTATTTGCGAAAATGGTCAATTTCTCATAGAAAACTACAGTGTTCAATACTTAAGTTCAGGAAGGGAACTGATAACTCAAAAAGAAAGCATCAAAGAAGTTAATAATAAAGTCTATATTTTTGCTGATCCGTCTTTTGAAATCACCAATGACAAAAAACAAAAGAAAAAAAATACATACCAAAGTCGTCTATTGATTAAAGAACTTGAAGAATTTGAAGAATTACCCGGAACCGCATCTGAAGCATATGAAATCTCAAATCTTCTTCTTGAAAAAGGGTTTAAAAAAAATGATGTTGTTGTATTTAACAAAGAATCTGTCAACGATGGCGAAATTAAAAGATTAGCGTCCCCTGCTATTCTCCATTTGGCTACCCACGGCTTTTATCTTGAAAACCGTATAGATGTACATCCCTATGCAAGATGCGGTATAGCGCTAAGCGGCATTAACAATATTCTTAGAGGCGAAAGCATACCGGATATCTTTGAAGATGGGCTGTTAACAGCAACGGATATTTTGTCTGTGAATTTATTGAATACAGAAATAGTTGTACTATCAGCCTGTAAAACAGGCCTGGGTCAAATAAAACCAGGTGAAGGAATCATGGGACTTTGTTCAGCCTTGATTTCTTCTGGTGTTTCGTCAGTCATGGTCAGTTTATGGAACGTGCCGGATATTTTTACGGTTAAACTCATGTCGTCTTTTTATCATTTTCTACTGACTGGAATGAAAAAATCGGAAGCCTTAAAAGCTTCAAAACAACAAATGATTCATCAATTGAGAGCCCAATGGGGAGAAGCCCCATCATGGATATGGGGAGGATTTATTCTTTATGGCGATGATTCGCCTATTCGAACGATTACCTCAAATACCCCTTCGTATTCTAAGGATTTTTCTACTGAACTATGTGAAAACCCTCAAGGTGAAAACCATTGTTGAAAGAACATTCGGTATCCGTTAGGGAACTCGTTGAATTTTTGTTCAGATCGGGAAATCTTGATAATCGCTTTAATGCACCGGATCTGAGTGAGAGAGCTACTATTGGGATTAAAGCACATAAAAAAATACAGAAAAGCTATGAAGAAAATTTTCCTGGAAAATACGAAAGCGAAATCTATTTGAACAGCGTTTATCAAAACGAAAATCTAATCTTATCAATATTCGGAAGAGCCGATGGGATACATACTCACCAGAAAGAAATAACCGTCGATGAAATTAAATCAACAAGAGTACCTTTGGAAGATATCGATAATATACTGGACCAAAATCATCTTAGACAGTGTATGTGTTATGGTCATATGATTTGTAGCAAAGAAAAATTGGACTCTATTCATTTGCGAGTCACTTATTTTAACATCGATACGGAAAACACGAAGCATCTTGATTTTTTTTACTCTAAAGAAGCATTGTCGGATTTTTTCTACGAACTGTGTGTGCAGTATGCCAAATGGTTAAAGTTAAAAGATGACTGGATAGAGCAGAGAAATAACAGTATCAACGACTTGTTATTCCCGTTTGCTCATTTCCGTGAAGGTCAGAGAAAGTTTTCAGTTATGGTATACCATACAATTAAAGACAACAAGAAATTGTTTGCACAAGCCCCTACTGGAACGGGTAAAACTTTGGCAACGCTATTTCCAGCAATAAAAGCCATGGGGAAAAATTTAGCTGGACCTCTTTTCTACCTGACCTCGAAAACCATCACTAGACAAACCGTTGAAAACACGCTAAATATACTAAGAACAAAAGGCTTAAAATTAAAATCAATCGTGATCACAGCTAAAGAAAAAATGTGCATCAATCAGGAATTCAAATGCAATCCGTATAGTTGCCCTTTCGCCAATGGCCATTATGACAGAATTAACGAGGCTTTACTCGAAATAATCAAAGAAGAGGGGCATTTCAGCAGAAAAAAAATACAAGATCATGCAAGAAGATTTTCGATATGCCCTTACGAGCTTTCATTGGATCTATCAGAGTTTTCAGATTGTATTATTTGTGACTATAATTATTTGTTCGATCCACGAGCTTATCTGAGACGTTACTTTGGAGAAAAAGGCAATTATGTCTTTCTGATCGATGAAGCCCACAATCTTCCGGACAGGGCAAGAGAAATGTATTCAGCTCCTATCTCCCTTGAATGTTTGCGTAAATTACGAAACGATGTTAAAAATTCTGATTCAAAAATAGCCAAAAGTGCCAAAAAATTAGAAACAGAAGTTTCTTATTACTTCCTCAATGAATATTTGGAAACAAAATGGAAAAAAAAGGAACTCCCAGAAGATATTAAAGACCCTCTTGAAACGGTATTAAAAGATATCGCTTCTTTTTTGATGACACCGGGGTTTGATGCTCTTAAGGAAAAACTCACCGATTACTTTTTTGAATTAAACACGTTTAATAACGCAATGGAAAGATATGACGAGCATTATATCAGCATCTACGATAGTATGTCTGAAACTTTAACCCTTTACTGTATCGACCCGTCTGCTCATATTCGTAACATGCTGGAAAAAAGCAGTTCGTGCGTTCTTTTTTCTGCTACGCTATCCCCCATGGATTACTACAAACAGCTATTCGGATCTACCAATGACGATTATTCCCTGATTTTGAAATCCCCGTTTAATCAGCAAAGACTTTGTTTATTGGTCAATTCTAAGATTTCAACAAAATATCATGCGAGAGCACACTCTGCAGCCGCCATCATTAAAAATATCGAGCTAATGACCAAACATACCGGTAACTACATGGTTTTTTTCCCATCCTACAAATACATGGAACAGATCTATCACTTGTTCACAAACAAATGCCCACATATCTTAACAAGAATGCAGACACCTCTTATGAGCGAATCTGAAAGAGAAGCATTTTTAGATGCTTTCAAACACTCCCCCGAACAAACCTTTGTCGGTTTTGTCTTGATGGGCGGAATTTTCGGTGAAGGAATCGATCTGATCGGAAGTCGATTAAGCGGTGCCATCGTTGTCGGAGTTGGTTTGCCTCAAATTGGATTTGACAGAGATATTATAAAGGACTATTATCAAGATAAGCTGGGAAAAGGCTGGGAATATGCCTATATTATTCCTGGAGCCAACAAAGTCATGCAAGCGGTCGGCAGAGTTATTCGATCCCATGATGATAAAGGGGCCGTTATTTTAATCGATGAACGCTTTATCAGAAAACCTTATCCATCAATATTTCCTGCCGATTGGTCTCATGCCATAAGTATTAGAAATGAAAAAGAAATCAGAAGTATTCTTGATCATTTTTGGCAACAAACACCATAATATCAATCAGTCACTGATATACTTTGATACACTGTACTGAGATTTTTTTAAAAAATATTATTCAAGAGAGGAGAATCTATGAAGATATTTATCTTGGGGGCCGGCAAGATGGGAAAATGGTTTGCTGAAGAATTAAATCAAGACCACGAAGTAGCGATTTACGATGCAAATCCAAGACAAATGAAACACTTGTATCATGTCAAACGCTTTTTGACTTTGGAAGAGTTACAAGGATTTAAACCGGAAATGGTTATTAATTGCGTCAGTTTAAATAAAACTATTTTAGCCTTTGAAGAAATTATATCCTTGATTCCAGACTCCACAATCCTGTCAGATATCACATCTGTAAAATACGGACTTAAAGAATATTATCAGAACCATTCCCATCGTTTCGTTTCCACTCACCCCATGTTTGGTCCCACATTTGCCAATATTAACGATCTTACATCAGAAAATGCAGTCATCATAAAAGAATCTGATGAATTTGGAAAATCCTTTTTTAAGGCCTTTTTCAGTTCTTTAAAACTGAATTTGTATGAGTATTCTTTCGAGGATCATGATCAAACTATGGCCTATTCTCTGGCTACACCCTTTATTTCATCTTTGGTATTTGGAAGTTGCCTAAAGGAAAAAGCCGTGCCGGGAACAACTTTTAAAAAACATATGCACATTGCACAAAATTTAATGAATGAAGATGATTTTTTACTTTCAGAGATTCTATTTAACCCCTACACCATTAAACAAATCAAACTTATCCATACACAACTAAATGTTTTAACTGAAATTATAGAACAACGTGATTTCAAAGCCATGAAAGTTTTTCTTGATACGGTACGACAAACAATAAAAAACACATAAAATCCCATCACCAAAAGGGGGGGGAAATCAGTGAAGATAACAGTATTAGGTTTTGGTAGTTGGGGAACTGCCATTTCGAAGTTACTGGCTTTAAAGGGACATAATATTATCGGGTGGACAAAAGATGAAAGGGTTATCGAAAGTATGAGATGGAATGAAAACCCTTATTATTTCCCAGGAAAAAAATTACCCCAAAACATTTGCTTAACTAATGATCTGGATAAAGCTAGCCAAAAAGCAGAGATGATCGTAATTGCATTACCCACACAGGCAGTGAGAAAAGTAATATGCGAATTACCTCCTACAGAAAAGAAAATCATCAATTTATCTAAAGGAATCGAAATAGAATCCGGAAAATTTATCCATCAGATCTGTCAGGAACATTTAGGTGAAAAAGTGCACTATTGTTCACTTTCAGGTCCAACACATGCAGAGGAAGTAATAGATATGATCCCTACCAATATAGTCGCAGCGGGTCATAATCGAGAAACTCTAAAAGAGGTGCAAGAAATTTTCAACACCGATTATTTTCGGGTTTATACCAACAACGATGTATTGGGAGTAGAACTCTGTGGAGCGCTTAAAAATATTTATGCCATAGCTTCAGGCATTATTGATGGTCTTGGACCGTGGGACAACACAAAAGCAGCGCTGATTACAAGGGCAATCATGGAAATGAGACGATTTGGAGAATTCTTGGGTGCTAAAAGAGAGACTTTTATGGGACTTTCGGGAATCGGAGACATGATTGTCACCTGTACGAGTAAACACAGTAGAAATAGATTTGTGGGTGAGGAGATAGGAAAAGGTAAAAAAATTGAACAGATTTTATCAAACATGGTCATGGTAGCCGAAGGGGTTTATACTGTCAAGGCTTTAATGAAAATATTAAAAACAGAAAAAATCGAAATGCCCATCGCTGAAAAGATTTATCAGGTACTTTATGAAGGGGGCGATCCTTTAAAATGCATTGAGGATTTAATGGAAAGAAAACCAAAACCTGAATTTTGGTGAGAATACCTGAACCCGAAAAATACTGAATACAGTCTTTATCTTCTGGATTAACGATCAATTCTCAGACTATTTAG
>CAYYNI010000067.1:0-10753 GCA_964472765.1 uncultured Thermotogaceae bacterium
TCCATTTACACCCTTTTTATTTCCCATTTGCCCCGTTTATAGTTGAGCATCATAACGAATGCGGCGACGGCATCGGTGAGGATGAGGATGAGCCAGATCGTTTCGATTGGGGATTTCAGGAGGATGATCAGGAGGATGAGTAGTGGGATCATGAAACACCATCGGCTGATGATTGTGGAGATGATAAACGGTTGCATGTAGCCGGCACCGCCAAAGGCGGAGGAGAATCCGTAAAAGGCTGCCAGGAATACCATTCCGGGTCCAAGTATGCGGATCATATTTCTGCCCGTGTCAATGACCGCTTGTTCGTTAATAAACATGCGCATGATCAAATCGGGAAACAGCAGGGCGAAAATGCCGCCGATGCCCATTATCAGCATTCCCAAGACAGCGCTGGCTTGAACGGTCTTTTTCGAGCGCTCGATTTTATTGGCACCCAGTGTCTGGCCGATGATGGCGCTGCTTCCAACGTATAAGCCCAGTATGGGCATCAGCAATAATCCGGTAAATCGGGTCCCGATTCCGATTGTGGCGACGGCGACGGTGCCAAATGAGGCAATGATTTTCATGGCGATGTACCAGGATATATTACGGCTTAGCAGTTCAAATCCGGTTGGCAAGCCGATGGTTATCAGTTTGTAATCAATAGACCAATCGAGTTTTAAGAGTCCTTTCAGGGTTATTTTTACGCCCCTTTTTCCCGAATACAACAGATAAAATCCGATGGCGAAGGCGATGGAAGTGGAAATAACCGTGGCGAGTGCCGCACCGAAAACACCCAGGTTCATTCCGGGCAGATTCGTTCCCGGTATTTTGTCGAAGATCAAAAAGGGATCCAGGACGATGTTTAAACAGGCGGCAAACAGCATGATATACATGGGGCTTTTTGCATCGCCGATACAGCGTAAGGCTGTGTTAACGGTGTAAGAGGAGAACATGATCGGCAGAAAGAAGATGCGGATGTACCCATAGTCCATGGCATCTTTTAAAACGATCGTATCCTGGGTAAGAAAGCCCAATAATGGTTTAAGAACGAATAAAAGAACGATCACGGCGATCAGGGCCACCAGGCTTTTGAAGGTCAGTGTTTGTTCGATAATTCGATTGGTTTTGGCGGTGTTTTTTGCGCCATAACTTTGACCGATGAGTGAAACGGAGCTGATGCCTATGATTTCGTTTAAGGCTTCCACTGACCAAAAGATGGTTGCAAAAACCGTGACACCGGCAACGGCTTTTGTGGAGATTCTTCCCAGCCATATCATATCAACGACATCATAAATCGTTTGGCCTAAAAAACCCAAAGCGGTTGGCACGGCCATGGCAAAAAGATTGCGATAAATCCCGCCGGTTGTCAGGTTTCTTGGTTCGAATAAACCCGCTTTTTGTTTTAAAATGGTGTCATCCCCTTTTGGTTAACGCTTTTGCGTCTTTTCGGACGATGAATATCATGCGTTGTGCGTCGTCATTAAACGGATTCAAGTGCTCATCATAGACGGCCATCACTTCGAATCCCGCAATTCTGAACAGCAACTGGTATTGGGTCATGGCGTACATCCTGGTGCCGATTACCACGTTTGTTTTTTGCCCGTTTTGTATGATTTCCACCGGTGCATATAATCTTTCGGTCAGTTCATCCCAGTGGCGGATCAGTTCGTGGCCATCCTCCTGCTGGATATTTCGGGTGTTTTGGATGATGTTTTTCCGATTCGGGGCCTCGATTAACAATAATCCTTGTGGACGAAGGCTTTTGTGAAAGAGTTTGAGTACATAATAATCGGTTTCAATATCAAAATAGCCAAAGCTGTTGAACCAGTTAACGATGGCATCAAACTGATGGTTGTAATGGATATCTCTCATGTCTGAGACCATAAAGTCGCCGGTTAGTCCCTCAGCTTGAAAACGCCTGCGTGCCTTTTCAATAAAACGGGGATTGACATCGATCCCGGTCAATTTCACGCCACGCTTTGCCAAATGCAAACCGACACGCATATCGCCGCAAGGGCAGTCCAGTACTTCCATCCCCTCACGCAAATCTAAAGCATCCCAGATGATATCCGCATCCGCTTTGCCCATTTCTTCCGGTTTGAGCCATATGTCATCGGGCAATTCCAAAAACCATTGGGGATTACGGCCCCGGTCGATGGAAGCCATTTCAAAGAGAAAATTCTGCGCCTCTTTTTCCAGTGACTGGATCAGATGAAAATCCTCAAGGACGATATCCCGGTCTTTGTGGCAAAGGAAGATTTGTGCCGGTGAAGTCAGTAAATCTATGGTTCTCTCAACTTGGGCGTTTTCTATACAGTCGATAAAATTTCCGCCAATAACGGAAGGAAGCCCTGCCAATAGCGTTGCACCGGGGATGGCTTCAAGTGAGCCTTCTCTCAAAGAGGAAAAGAACTTGAAAAGGGCATATCGTTGTAAAGCATACGGATAATCCCAGCGGGTTTGAAAGGTATCGGGGGATAAATACGCATCAATGCTCATTTCGAGCTGTGTGTAGCCCAGGCAGCTGTGAATGATTTCCTGGGGAAAGCTGCCCCCCATCGGTCGTGCCCCGCATTCTATTAAAATCGGTCCTTTTTCGGTTACCATAATTTCAGTGTGGGCAGCCCCCGTTGTGATTTGCAAGGCGTCTAAAACGGATCGGGTGTATTGAAGAACGGCATCGGTATCCTTGCCGAAATCCTGAACGATTTCAACCCCGTCATAGACGGAATGCCCATCAACGGTTTCACTCTTAGCGTATTTCCAAAGGTCGCTGATGCGGTGCCAGCCATTACAGGAAACGGTGTTCACAACAATTTCATATCCACGGGCAAATTCTTGAGCGATCACGGCCTGATTGGATTCTCCGAACATACTCGTTGAATGGAGGATATTTTCAAAAGCCTGAGAAACTTGTTCACGATTATGGCAAAAATGAAGGCCGTCTGCTCCGGCACTCCTTGCCGGTTTGATCACAACCGGATAGTTGTTGTTCTTTTCAACCCAGTTCTGCAAAGGGTCAAGTGAATCAAAGAGGCCATAATTCAAAACACTTACGCCCGCTTTGGAACAGGCTTCGTACATTTTAAATTTATCCCGCCGGGCATGGCTTAAAGCGATGGCATTGCACGCCAACCCTAAACGGTCAGCCAGTTGGTCAGCCAATTCCACCCCAGTTTCACATCCGGGGATCACGGCTTTCGGGTTGGTGGGTCTCAGTCGTTCACAGAGCTGATCTAAAGGCTGTGTGCCGTCCAGGTGCATTGAATAAAAGGAAGCGGTTTTCTCAAGGGCCTGATTGGCTATCTCGGTTATAGGCGCTTTTAAATCAACCGGAGTTGAACGCACATGAATAATGGATAGCCCCCTTTTATGAAGTAAAGGTGGATAGAAAATACCTGTCGAATAACCGTCGACGATAATGACACTCTCTTGTGGATAAGCCATGTTTTCCTCCCTGATTTTTTACATCGAAATGCAATGGTTTTCTTTTGTGATGCCATTCTAAACTTGTGAAAAAAGACTGATTGGGTATGTTTTTGATCATTAGCGGGCAAAAAAGGAGGACAACTGGTTTGTTGGGCGCAATAAACATCATTATAGCATACAAGCCCGTGAAATAGGATGTATGGGTAATGCTTTCCAAAAAAGTTTTCTCAACGATTCCCGAGTAGAGACCGGCGGCCGTAATGTTCGGAGTCCTTACAAATAATAGTAACCAATTTATCTTCATCCTGTTATTGTTATTTTGAAGCATGCGTTGTAAAATACCAGTATGAAGCTAAAATATTCTTTATTTAAGAACTACTTAACGGGTGACAAAAAGAAACGAATAAGAAGAGATGTATTTGCGCTGGCACTTCCGGCGATGGGCGAGAACGTGTTGCAGATGATTCTGGGGATTGTGGACACGGCTTTTTTAGGGCATCTGCATTGGACAGCCATGACTGCTGCGGGGATGGCCAACCAGTTGTTGTTTATTTTTCAGGCGGCCTTTATGGCCATTGCTATCGGTGCAACGGTTCTCATTTCAAATGCGTATGGAACGGGTGATAAAAAATCTATCCGGATGACAGCCTGGAATTCTCTGTATATGGCTGTTTTTATAGGGATTTTCGTTACACTGACCGCCCTTTTCTCCACGAAAATGTTGGTGGTATTTCCGGGTGTCAGTGAGGAGATTTTACAGATTACGGATTCTTATTTAAAAATAATTCTATACGGCGGGATCGGTTTTTCCTCCATGTATATTCTTTCCGCAGCATTAAGAGGCAGCGGCAACACCAAAACACCCATGATCGCCGTGGGAATAGCCAATGCGGTTAATGTGTTTCTGGACTATGCCATGATTTTCGGACATTTGGGATTTCCGGAATTGGGTGCGCAAGGAGCGGCTGTTGCCACAGTCATATCCCGTTTTGTGGGGACTGCCATCTTGCTGTACGCCTGTTTAAAATCAAAACGGCTTACCATGATGGGGTATGGTCCGATCAAATTCAGCTTACAGCGTATTAAAAAGATACTGAAAATAGGGATTCCAACGGCTTTTGAAAATCTGATCTTCAGCATGGGGGCGCTCGTGTTCGCCAACATCCTTCTGATGGCGGGTGAACAGGCTTATGCCGCACACCGTATCGGTATCAACATCGAATCCATCTCCTTCATGCCCGGGTTCGGTGTTTCAGTAGCCATTACAACGCTGGTGGGCATGTATAATGGCAGAAACGAAAGGGATACCATGCTGGGCGTGGTCCGACAGGGTTGGGTAATCGGTTCGATTCTCATGGTCTCCATCGGAATTTTAATCCTTTTGTTCCCTGAACTGCTGATCATGCTGTTTACTTCAGACCAGGTGATCATGGCAGAAGCAGCTTTACCGGTGAGAATTCTGGGACTTTTCCAGTTCTTTTTGGCAACGGATTTTGTTATGACCGGCGCATTTCGAGGTGTCGGTGATACGAAAACACCCATGTTCATCACTTTTATCGCCATTTGGGGCATCCGAGTCCCCGTGGGTTTTCTCCTGGTACGGTTTTTTGACATGGGATTGTTGGGTGCATGGACGGGGATGATGATCGACATGGTTTTCCGAGGCATCATTAAAATGTTCCTGTATTCCAAGGGGAGTTGGGAGAAGCATGCAGACAGGACCCGAATGGCTGCACATGAAGAAATGATCGAACAGCCTGCCGGTATCGTCGTGGAACTGTTGGCGGATAAAGCAGATAATAAAGCACTCACACAGCAGGATTCGGTTTAACCCTTTTTAACAGTCTTTTTAACCCAATCACCACCATAAACGGCAAACATGAGATTAAAATAAGCAATTCATTAACCAACAAACTTCCCTTTACGGGTTTAAATTTTAATCGGCTCCAAAGATTACCGGCGGCGATTCCCATGGCATTTCCCATCATGATCATTCGGGTGGCAGCCAGAATTCCAAGGGCTTTTTTTTCACCGTAAGTCTTTGTGAGTTGCTTCCAGTCTTCATCTGAATAGGATCCGTCATTTTCAGCGTAACGCTTGCCAAAAAGCATCGCCTCGGTATCCTCATCCAAGCTAATCACAAAGCCGGAACTGATTTGATTGATTTCTTCTTCATCCAGGCCTATTTTTTGGGCATGCTGGGTATGATACACCCGGCACATTTCACATCCGTTCACTTCGGTAACCGCCAACATAACCTTTGTTTGAAGGGCATCATCCATCAGCCGATTTTGCCGAGCGTATTTAAAATCAGGCATGGATTCAAAAGCCTTGTCCATTATTGTGTAAAACTGGATCACATTAAACCCTGTTCCGTATCGTTTTGTCATGAGCGTTCTCCTTTTGGGTTGTTCTTCACCCTTCTTATCTTATCATTGATGATGGAATCATCGCCGGATTTGCAATTACAAAGTATTATGCTATAATGAATCGAATTTGAGTAAAGGAGGCGGTACATATGAGGAAAATAATGACTAAAACCTTAGACCAAGTGAATAATTGCATTTTTTGTATCGCCGGTGCTCAATAGACTACTAAACGAATTTTTTCAAACAAATCTTACCGAACTATTTTAGAATAACCTTTACATCCGGGCTGTGGTGATATCATCGCAGCCCTTTTTCTTTTTATAACCGGCTAAAAAAGTGCATAGGAACATGAACAAAGAAGTCTTTTCATCATAAGAAAGGAGTGATGTCGTATGAGGGAAACCACATTCATTTTAAAAGAGAGCGCAGGTTATTCAGACAATGATTATTTGAGAAAAAAGGAGAACGACATTGATCGATTTAAGAAAAATAGGCTGGAACCATTATTTTTCACAACAATACGAACTGTACAAAGAACAGCGATGCAAACAAAAAAAATACTATGAAACAAGACAATTTGACGTAGCCCGTGTAACGTCACAGCAGAAAAATCACTACACCCTCATGAACGAAAGGGGTGAGATAGGGGGAATACTGAGAAAAGTATTCCTGAACGAAGTGATTCAGCGCTCGGACTTGCCCACCGTTGGGGACTGGGTGGTGCTGATCAAAGCTGAAAATTCCGATGACTGGCTCATTGACGGCATTTTGGAAAGAAAAAGCAAATTGTCCAGAATTGCAGCCGGAACACCGGGTGCATTTGACCCCTTACAGGCGAAAAACCATTATGCCAAGCTCGGCAAAGGCGAGCAGGTGCTGTGTGCGAACATTGATATCGCCTTCATTGTCAGTTCATTGAATCAGGATTTCAACCTGAGGCGTTTGGAACGCTATTTGGCGATGGTCTGGGATGGGGGCATCATTCCCGTTATCCTGTTGACAAAAGCAGACCTGTGCCGCCCGGAGGAAATCGAAGAAAGAATCGATGAATTGAACACCATCGCCTACGGCGTCGTGTATCATGTTCTCAGTTCCATGGACGGAACGGGAATGACGCAATTGGATGAGTATCTGAATGCCAATCAAACCATGGTGCTCATCGGTTCTTCGGGAGTGGGTAAATCCACACTGATCAATACCCTTTTGGGGTATGAAAAAATGACAGTCAAAGAGGTCACCCAATACAAGGACAAAGGACAGCACACCACCACCCACAAAGAAATGATTTTTATGGCGCAAGGCGGGATTATCATAGACACACCCGGTATGCGTGAACTTCGATTAACAGGAGAAGAAAGCGGTGTACTCAACACTTTCAGCGATGTCTTGAAAGAAATCGAGACCCTCTCCCAAAATTGTAAATTTCGTGATTGTCAGCATATGACCGAACCGGGATGCGCTGTAAAAAAGGCACTTGAAACCGGTGAATTGTCTCAGGAACGGTGGGACTCGTACCAAAAACTGTTGAAGGAAATCAAATTCCAGGAAAAGAAAATAAAAACCGAAGCGGTTAAAAACAACGCTAAAAACAAAAAAAAAGGGAACAAGAGGAGAGGAAAACAGGCTGTTCAACGGGATGACTATTGATGACCCCTCTCGATTTTTATAAAATTATAGCAGAAATAATCGTGGTTCATGGATGAACCACGATATCTTGACAAACGGAAATTTTTTTGCTAATATATTGAATGAATATTCAACCAAAAAAAGGAGGTGAAAATCATCGCCCGCAGTAAAAAACAAAATGAGAAAATGAGAGAGGATCGAAAAAGGATGATTAGTGAAGGGGCTGTCAAGCTCTTTGCCTCAAAGGGTTTTTTTGCCACCACGATAACGGATATTGCCAAAGAGGTCTCTATGGCTCAGGGATTGGTTTATCACTATTACAAATCCAAGGATGATATCTATCTTGAAGTGATCAGCCATGCGTTGGATATGATGAACGAAGCGGTTCAAGGATTAAGACAATCGAATCAGCCGGCGGATGAAAAAATAAAAGCGGCCCTCATCGAATTGTTTAAAACCATACAGACCAGTGATCGGTTCAACCAAACGGTCAAGATCATCACCAACGCCAGAAATTCCACGGCGATTCCCGAACCGGTCAAGCAGATACTGGATGAGAAAAGAGACATCCCGTATCAAGCTCTGGCTGAAATCTTTTCAATAGGCCAACGGGATGGAACAGTTGTTGAAGGTGACCCTTACGCTCTTTCCGTGGTGTTTTGGACATTCATCAACGGATTGGCTGTTTACAAGTCCACCAGGGAAGCAGATGCCCCTTTTCCCGATCCGTCCATCCTTTTCAGCACTTTTTTGAAAACCAGATCGTCATTTAACACCCTTTTGTAAAATACGCCCATCTGAAAGGACCATGTAAAGGAGAAGATATGTCGACATTAAAAAGTAGATTGATCATAGGCCTTATTCGCAACCGTCATTTGCTCAAATTCAAACTGAAACCGGAAGTCGTGGATGAACACTTTGATGTAGCAAAATTCAGGCGGGAAGTGGATGAAACGTCCAAAAAAGCCGAAAAAATTCCGGCGTGTATTCAAATACAGCCGTTCAAAATCAACGCCATGCATGCAGAGTGGCTGGTACACAAAGATTCGCCAAAAGACAAGGTCATTTTGTATATACACGGGGGGGGATTTATTTCAGGATCCTGCTTAACCCATCGGATGCATGTGATGAAATTTGTCATGGGAAGCGGCATAAAAGCCCTTTTGTTTGATTACCGTTTGGCACCTGAAAATCCTTTTCCGGCTGCTTTGGATGACTGTGTAATCGCTTACGACTATTTGCTGAAAGCAGGTTATGCCCCTGAAAACATCGTTTTATGCGGAGAATCTGCCGGTGCAACACTTACCTTGTCCACTTTAAAGGCCTTAAGGGATAAAGGCTATGCGTGTCCTTGTGCGGCTGTTTCCATTTCGCCTGTCACGGATTTGAGCTGTCAGGCTGAATCATTTCAAACAAATGCGAAACATGATATCGCCCCCATGAATTCCTGGTCCGTATGGACAGCCATGTATATCGCTGATACGGACTATCACAATGAATACCTGTCCCCGCAATTTGGAAATTTGAAGCATTTACCGCATATCTACCTGTGTGTCGGAACACATGAAATCCATTTGGATGATACGCTAGCCTTCGCTGAAAAGGCATCCAAGCAGGGAACGCCCATCACACTGAAAAAATGGAAAAACATGGTTCACGCCTTTCCCATCCTGTCTCCTTTATTTAGAGAAGCAAAGGAAGCCATGGATGATATTTGCCGCTTTATTCAACAGAAACTGTCCCATAAGGGGTGATTGGGATCCGCAGAAAAGTGTAGCTAGACTTAAAATTCAACTCTGATAAAACATCTGAAACAACAATGCGTTTAATTCATTTTATAATTAACAAATAGCGATAGTCTTTTTCTTTTTTCTATTTGTGTTTACAATAGCGATGTTGTATACTATGGTTATATGAAAGAATGATGAGTGAAAGTAAAATGATTTTGAATAAACGTATTGTTATATTGCGTGAATTTCATCGAGGGGAGTTGAGTAGATGGTCAAGAAAGAAGAAAAGAATCAAAGGCGATTTGCATTCGTAAAGTCTGGCTCGTTTGCGGTTGATAAATCAGCGGTTAACAAACGGATACACATCGATTATTCCTTTCTAGTGGGAAAGGCTCCTGTGATATTTGAAGAGTATGATCAGTTTTGTGAAGAGATGGGACACAGAAGACCTGAAGACTCAGGATTTGGAAGGGGGAGGCATCCCGTAATCAATGTTTCTTGGTTGGATGCTGTTAAATTCTGTAATTGGAAAAGCGAGAAAGATCATTTAAAAATAGCCTATGATAAGAATGGTGAATTGATAGATGAAATGGGTGAGATCACAAGGGATATCAAGACCGTTAAAGGGTGGAGGCTCTTGACCGATGCCGAGTGGGAATACGCCGCAAAAGGCGGTCATAAGAATGTGACGGAAACGTACTTTGCAGGAAGTGACATGATCAGTGAAGTGGCAGTTTTTAAAGCCAAGAAAACAAATGAAGTAGGTCTGTTGAAGCCTAATGAATTGGGCATTTTTGACATGTGTGGAAATGTTTCCGAATGGTGTTATGACTATTATGATCAACGCTTTTTTGAACAGTGTGATGAGACAAATCCAATAAACTTTGATTACTCACATAATCGTGTCATTCGAGGAGGGAATTGGAAAAGCGAAGAGACTGAAGTCAGAGTTATCTCCAGGGATTATTTTTCTGCTGGAAGACGTGATAAGAAGAAATATACCATCGGATTTCGGATTGCAAGAACACTTGCTGAAAATCAGACAATCGATGAATGTGAAATGCTTGAGGTGGATCAATTCGAAGAAGTTTCCGATGCAAGTCCATTGGAGAAGACCACAGAAGCATTTGCAAAAGAATTTCTCGAAACTCTTGTACAGGCCGAGTATGAAAGACAATTCCCAGATTCCAAAAATCAGACAACACGCTGTGAATTCTGTAATGAAAGTGAAGGGACTGAATATGTTTTCTTTTCAGGCGATAAGGTGTTTACTAATTCATGGAGAACGGATCTAAACGGCAAGGTCCAGTATGGTTTAACATATCCAACGGATGAGAGTTATATAGAGCATACAGAAACAACGTATAACAATTTCAAGCGTTATAAACATCGCTTCTGTGATAAGTGCCTCGGAAGAAACAGCGCCATCGAAAAAGAAGCCTTTTTTAAAAATATCTTTCTCAAAATTCCATGGGTTGCTTTATCGGTGTACTTTTCTTTTTGTTTACTGAGACCTAACTTGCTTGACTTGAGAGTGTTTTTTCTTTTTTTGGCCTTTTTCAATTTCTTTGTCTTTTGCAGCATGACGGATACTGAAGATAATTGGGAAATAGC
>CAYYNI010000068.1:0-10471 GCA_964472765.1 uncultured Thermotogaceae bacterium
TCAGATCCCCCCTTTTGTTCAGCTTATTTTATACTGTTTCCTAATAAAAAGCAAATAGGGGGGATCAGGATTCCAGTCTTGCGATCATCTCCGGGATGATTTTGTGGACGTCGCCTACAATAGCCAGGTCGGCTATTTTCATGATGGGGGCGTCTTCGTTTTTGTTGATGGCAATGATGAAGTCACTTTCTTGCATGCCGGCGATGTGTTGGAGCGCACCTGAGATACCGCAGGCGATATATAATCGTGGGCGGACGGTTTTGCCGGTTTGTCCCACCTGATAAGCCTTGTCCACCCAACCCTGGTCGATGACGGGGCGTGAAGCGGCGATGGTTCCGCCCATGAGCTCGGCCAGTTTTTGCAGCAATTCAAAGCCTTTTTTACCACCCATTCCTCGGCCGCCTGCAATCAGGACGTTAGATTCACTAATGTTGGCGGTTTGTTTTTTCTCTTTAATTGTCTCGAGCAATCGGCCTCTGATGGCAATATCAGAAAAATCGATTTCTTTTTTCACCGGTTCGCAATAAGTCGTATCAGACCGCTGGCCTTTGGCAAAGACGCCGGGTCGTACGGTGGACATTCTTGGGATGTGGTTTTCACAGGTGATGGTGGCCATGAGGTTGCCCCCGAAGGCTGGGCGTGTCATGAGAAAGGTGCCGTTTTCATCCATTTCAAGGGCTGTGCAGTCTGCGGTTAATCCGGTTTTGTTTCGTGCGGCGATTCTTGGAGCCAGGTCACGACCTTGTGCGGTAGCGCCGATAAGGACGATTTCGGGATGAGTTTCTTTAATGAATGTCGTCACACAGTGGGTGTAGGCATCGGTATTGTAAGTTGATAGTTGCGGGTTTTGTATGTAAAAGACGCCATCACATTCGTAGTGGCTGAGATCTTTTGCCAGCTGTTCAACAAGGTCTCCAAGAAGAAGCACCTGGACCGGGTTGTTTTTGACTTCCGATAGTTGTTTGGCCTTGTTCATCAATTCATAAGTGACAGGATGGATGTTGCCTTCACGGTGTTCGGCAATGATTAAAATAGCATTGGATGGGTTCATGATATCACCTGCGAGCGGATCAATTTTTTCTTGTTGAGTGTTTTGAGTAAGATGTCAACGGCTTCTTTGGGGTTGGTTTTGATGACCTCTCCTGCTCCTCCGATTTCTCTTGTCACGGATTTTCTGACTTGTGTAGGAGAGCCCTTCAAGCCCAACTGGGTCTGATCGATTTCCAGGTCCTCTTTTGTCCAGACTTCAATGTGTCTTTGAAAGACTTTAAAGATCCGTGAGGGTTTCATATATCGGGGCTGATTCAGTTCTTTTACGGCGGTAATGAGCAGTGGCATGGCATATTCGATGCGCTCATAGCCGTCATCCAATGCCCTTTTAACCTCTACCAGGCCTTTATCTTTGAGGATCATCCCGCTGGCGTAAGTGGCCTGGGGAATGTTCAGGTGTTCGGCGATTTCTGGGCCCACTTGTGCCGTGTCTCCATCGATGGCTTGTCTTCCGGTGAAGATGAGGTCGTAATCCAGTTTTTTGATGGCCGCCGCCAGGGTTAAGGAGGTAGACCAAGTGTCCGCTCCTGCAAACGCACTATCCGAGAGCAGAATGGCCCGGTCCGCTCCCATGGCCAGGGCTTCATAGAGAGCTTGTTTAGCCTGAGGCGGACCCATGGTCAGGACGGTTATAAAGGCGCCGTTTTGTTCTTTGATGAGCAGGGCCTGTTCCAGTCCGTTTTTATCCTCCGGGTTAATGATGCTGGGGACCCCTTTTCGGATGAGGGTTCCCTTTTCCTTGTCAATTCTCACTTCCGTGGTATCGGGTACCTGTTTGATACAGCATACGATATTGATCATGATTAATCCCCCCTTTAAGCCAAGGCAGCAGAGGCGATGATCATTTTCTGTACCTCGGAGGTGCCTTCGTAAATTTCGGTGATTTTCGCATCTCGGAACATCCGCTCGACCGGGTAGTCTTTGGTATAGCCGTATCCGCCAAAAATTTGTATCGCCTTGGTGGTGACTTCCATGGCCGTTTCTGCGGAATAGAGTTTTGCCCGTGCAGCTGCGACCGAGTAGGGTTGACCGGATGTTTTCAAATCGACGGCTTTGCGTATCAGTTCACGGGTGGCGGCTATTTTCACATCCATATCGGCAAGCATCCATTGCAGTCCCTGAAATTTGGCGATGGACCGGCCGAATTGTTTGCGCTCTTTCATGTAGTTAACCGATTCGCCGAAGGCGCCTTCGGCTATTCCCAACGCTTGAGCGGCGATGCCGATCCGTCCGCTGTCCAGTGTTTTCATGGCGATTGAAAACCCCCTGCCTTCTCCGCCGAGAAGGTTTTCTGCCGGGACGTGGCAGTCCTGGAATATCAGTTCTGCTGTTGACGAGGCCCTGATTCCAAGTTTGTCTTCCACTTTTCCCACGTCAAACCCGTCAAAGGTCTTTTCTACGATAAAGGCGCTGATTCCCTTCACCCCTTTTTCCACAGAGGTCATGGCAAAAACGATAAACACATCGGCGGAGGCGCCATTGGTGATGAAGATCTTATTGCCGTTCAGCAAGTATTCTGAGCCAACCTTTTCCGCTGTGGTCTGTTGCCCGGCTGCATCGGTTCCCGCATTGGGCTCTGTGAGCGCAAATCCGCCAATCCATTCGCCTTTTGCCAGGGGGATGAGGTATTGTTGCTTTTGGGCTTCTGTGCCGAATTCTTCGATACATCCGGCTCCCAAAGAGGTGTGGGCGGATAGAATGACGCCTGTTGTGGCGCAGTATTTGCTGATTTCGTTGACGGCAACGATATAGGATAAATAATCTCCTCCGGCACCGCCGTATTTTGGTTCGAACGGGATGCCCATGAGCTCGTTTTGGGCCATCTTTTTTACAGTCTCATACGGGAATTCTTCTGTTCTGTCTATTTGGGACGCAATGGGCTGGATTTCATTTTTAGCGAATTCGCTGATCATTTGATGGAATAGTCTCTGTTCTTCATTTAGGATAAATGACATTTTATCCCTCCTCAATAAAAATCAAAGTAGACCGTTTTTCCTTTTTGCTTGAGTTTTTGTTCAATGTCTTTCAACACGTCATAGCGCACTTTAAGCCCCAGTTGCCTGAAGGGAAGCAGCTGATGACTTTTATTTTTGGCATTCCCCACATGAAAGTGGATCACGTCGGCATTGTAAAACAGGGTTGTGATACGCTCCGGAGAGGTTTCTTCGGTGACTTCAATCGGGTCAGCGTCTAATATATTGCAAACCTGGTTTAGGACCATGGCGCCTTCTGTGACCATCGCTGCGCTTTTCATGGCGTATTCGGGAGGGGAGTTAAAGCCCATCCCTTGTTCTTTCAGTTTAATCGGTTCGTTGAGTTCTCTGGACAGGATGTCGGCCGTGGTTGAACCGCAGATCAATTTCATTCCGGAGGCTTTTTTAAAGGCGTCTGAAAAGGCTTTGTCCTTGTCTTTGGTTGAGGGGGGGCCTGTGAACAGGTGAAGGTGTTTGGGCGGTTTGCAGCTAATCAGAAGAATAGAGGTGTCGTCATAATGCTTGCCGCCTGAAAGACACTTGCACTTGTCCAGAATGTTTTCCAATAAGTCCGATGACTTTGTTGGGGCTTTTGCGCCTTCGCCGGATTTCTCGGCGCTTATTTTACCGTAATAGTCGGACAAGCCGGTTTCTCCCCAGCCCATTTTGTACCCGTTGCCCAGACCGGCCTGGCTAACACCGTCACTGAACAGCAAAAGTTGATCGCCCGCTTGAAGGGTTGCCTTGGATTCTCCGATGATTTCATAACCCACGGTGTAATAGCGGGGCTCGATCACATGAACAACGCCATTTCTGACCATGATCGGTTTCGGGGCTTCGTAGGTGAATAGTTGAACATGGCCTTTGGATGTCAGTTTTGCGCAGTTGAAAGCGGTGAACGGAAAAGGGTGTGTTCGTGCCTGGTGCATGAGAGCGGCCATTTTTTCACAGGTTTCACTGAATGACAGCCCTTTTTCAACCATGGCCGACCAGCGGGATGCACATTCGGTGGCGGCAATATTGGCGTAGATGCCCGATCCGATTCCGTCAAAGATACCGAAGTAACTGCCAGACTTTAATCGGGTGCTTTCCACGACATCGCCGCACACCGTTTGATTGTGTTTGATCGCCTGTTTGGCAATACTCTCGTAGTAATACATTTAGGCTTCCTCGTCTTCGTAAAGATCCATCATCTTTTTTACCAATGCCTCGCTTTCGGCCGTACTGGTGCCCAGGTAATGGACCAGGTCCTGAGCAAATTTTACCTGATGGTCCAGAATTTTTTTCGCCTGTTCCATGGTCTGTTTTTTAATCAGGTTGATTTCGCTGCCCTCCAGTTTCATCCGGGACAAATTGGCGTAAAAACCCACATATTGTTTGTCGTTGGTGAAGGCGTAAAGCATCTCATGATAGCGTATGCCGTATTTGGTGCGAACGGCTTCAAAGGATTCTGTTTCTCCGTTTAGGAGTTTTTCGTAGCCTTCGTCATTGATCAGATAGGAGATTTCCCTGCCCAGTACATGGTGGTTGCACATGAACATCTTGCGAAAGGCGCTGTTCATGTGTACGATTCTCAAATCTTCATCCAGAACCACCACCCCGTTGGGGGAGTTTTCAATGATCTTGTCCATGCGTTGTTGTGCCATTCGTTTCATTTGGGGCATACACATGGAAGCTTCCGCCATCCCCAGGGCAATGGCCGCTGCTTTTTCCCTGCAGTTATTGTAGCCGCAGGCGCCACAGTTCAAACGGTCTTCCGGGTTAGCTTTACCGGTTTCCATCAGGATTTTTTCGATTTCTTCGTCGCTGACCTGTTCCAAGGCCAGGCTTCTTTTTTGAGGCGAAAAAACAGTCGTCAAATCAACGGCGGTTTTGGGTTGTTTGCCATCGGCGCAGGAGTAGGATTGGACGTATTCCTTGACTCTTTTTTGCCGGATGAAGAGGCTTTCATCCTTGGGGAAACCAGGTCCGCCTATGCAACCGCCTTCACAGAAAAGCGGTTCCACTGCTTTAAAATTCCATTCAGAGGGCGGCATTGAAAACAGCTCTTTTACGGCTTTGGGGCCACTGAGATGCATCACATCGGAGGATTGGATGTCATCTTCGATGCCGCATGTTTTGAGCATACCGCCCTGAATGGGAAAAAGCCTGGCGTTATGATAATCGTTTTTTCTCTGAAAGTCACTTTCCGTACAGGTCGCCAGTTCGATACCTTCTTCTTCAAGCCACTGAACCAGTTCTGAGAAGGTCAAAACCGCTTGTACGAGACCTTTGTTGTTTTTCCGTTTTGCCTCCCCTTTTTTCGCCGCACAGGGTCCGATAAAGACTACGTCTATATCGGTACCCAGCTGTTCACGAAGCATTTTGGCATGGGCAATCATAGGGGAAGCCACTTGTACCATGTACTCCAAATAATCGGGTTTGTATTGTTCCACATAGTTCACCACTGCCGGGCAGGCGGTGAACACTTTCCTTTTGCCAAGGGCTGATCGTGAGGCCTTTGAGATTTCATCTGCCCCCTCGGCTGTTTCAGCCACATGGGAAAAGCCCAGTCGCCTCAGGGCGGAAGGCAATCGTCGGGACTGCCAGCCGCCGAAGACTGCGGGAAAAGAAGGGGCAATGCTGCAAATGACTTTTCTGCCCGAGGCAATTAATGCCTTGACTTGATCCAATTCAGAGATGATCAGTTTGGCGTGTTGGGGACATTCGTGGACACAAGTGCCGCATTGAATGCACAATGAATCCACCACATGTGCCTGACCGTCATGAACGCTGATGGCTTTCACGGGGCAGGCCCGAACGCATCGGTAGCAGTCCATGCAGTTGGCCAAATCCGTTTTGATGACGTTGATGGTGCCTTCCTCTTTTTCCCATGTTGTTTGCATAGAGCCTCCTTGTTTATAAGGACACGGTGACTTGATTGATCGCCTCAATGGCTTTTTCGATGGTGCAGTGTTCCAAAACGGTTCCGTTGACTTTCAGTACCGGTCCCCTTTCGCATTTTTCCATACAGAACGAGGCGCTGATGGCCGTTTGTTCCATTAAATCCTGTTCCTTCAGGTATGCCATCAGCTGATTATACAGCTTTTGGGCTCCTCTTACATAACAGCTGGTACCGAAACAGATGTTAATCTTCAAAGGCTTGTCCTGGCTGTCTTCCGACAGGGGAACTTCTTCATGCTGGATGCGTTTTCGATTGATATAACTGGTGTGCAGCCATTCATGAATGTTGTGTGGATCCAAATCCTGAGCGTACATTTTCTGCAAATAGGGATTTTCATTGGAACAGTGCAGTTGCAGCATCTTGTCGTTGTCATAAAGCCCCTTGCTTCTCTCTTGAATGCTGTTTCGATTGGCGCTCACCGGTTGACCCCCGCCGTTGACACAGCCGCCGGGGCAGGCCATGACTTCAATCAGGTCAAAATGCACTTGGCCGGCTCTGACTTTATCGATCAATTCCCTGGCGTTGGCCAGTCCGCTGACGACTGCCATCTTTAAAGTGATGTCGCCGACTTTGACTTCGCCGATTTTAACTCCTTTGTCCCCTCTAAACTGGGTGAACTCGGCTTCCGTGTCGTTGGTTAGTTTCGCCGCAGCATATCTTAACACAGCCTCCGAAACACCCCCGGATGTTCCAAATATGACACCAGCGCCCGTTTTAAACCCGAATGGCATATCGAATGATCCTGGCCGGAGCTGTGAGAAATTGATTCCGGACTCTTTGACCATAAGTGCAGCCTCTTGCGTCGTCAGTACAAAATCCACATCCGGGTTATTGTTTTTGGAGAATTCTTTTCGCTTGGCTTCGAATTTCTTGGCGGTACAGGGCATGATGGAAACCACCACCAGGTCTTCTCTGGCAATTCCCAGTTCTTTGGTGAGAATTTGTTTGCTTAATGAGCCAAACATCTGCTGAGGGGATTTGCAGCTGGACAGATTGGTGAGCAGGTCCGGATAATACTGTTCGGCAAATTTGACCCAGGCCGGGCAGCAGGATGTAAACTGGGGCAATCGTGTGCCATTCTGATAGCGGTCAATGAACTCGTTGCCTTCTTCGATGACGGTAAAATCGGCACCAAAGCTGGTGTCGAAAACCTTGTCAAACCCCATGATTTTTAACGCCGATACGATCTGACCCGTGGTGGTGGTTCCCGGCTGGAATCCAAACGCTTCTCCCATGGCCACACGAATGGCCGGGGCGATCTGGCAGATGACCGTTTTACTCTCATCGTGCAGCGCATCCCAAACCCTTTCCACCTGCGATTTAATCGTCAGTGCGCCCACCGGGCAGGCTTTCACACATTGTCCGCAGTTGACGCATTCGATTTCGCCCATGCCTTTGTTGAAACAGGCCACGATCTTGGAATCCGCCCCTCGGTTAGCAAAGTCCAGTACCCCAACGGATTGGATTTCTTTGCAGACCCGGACGCAGTCTCCGCACAGTATACACTTGCTGGGATCCCGAACGATGGCGTCGCTGGTGTAGTCCACGGGTTCGAAATCCACTTTCTGCTTGAAGCGGACCTTGTCCACGCCCAGCTGTTTGGCGATTGCTTGCAGCTGACAATCGTTGCTTTTGGCGCAGGTGGTGCAGCTTTGATTATGGCTGGCCAGCATCAGTTCCACGATCATCTTTCTCAGATTTCTCAGTTGTTTGGTGTTGGTTTTAACGACCATGCCTTCGCTAACCGGTGTGGAACAGGCAGGAACGGTGTTTTTGCCGTTCACTTCCACCATGCACATTCGACAGGCACCGTACACGCTGATCTCAGAGTGATAACAGAATGTGGGCAAGTCGATGTTGGCTTTTCTGATCAATTCCAGCAGGTTCTTTTCACCCTCGTAAGGGACTTCCATATTGTCGATGATTATATTAAATGTATGCATTATTCACCTCACGCAATTTTTATCGCATTGAATTTACAGGCTTCCATACAGGCTCCGCATTTGATACATTTGTTCTTGTCGATCACGTAGCCCGTCTCCCTTGAACCGCTGATGGCTCCCACCGGACATTTTCGCATGCACAGACTGCATTTCTTACACAGGCTCTGGTCAATCTCATAACTTCTGAGTGCCGTGCATTGACCGGTTGGACAGCGTTTGTTTACGATGTGTTCCAGGTATTCATCCCTGAAATGTTCCAGAGTCGATAGCACGGGGTTGGGTGCTGTTTTACCCAGTCCGCACAAGGAGCCAATTTTAACGGTTTGTGCCAGTTCTTCAATCAAGTCCAGTGTTTCAAGTGTGGCCCGGCCTTCGATAATATCATCCATGAGATACAGCAGCTGTTTGGTGCCTTCACGGCAGACCGTACACTTTCCGCAGGATTCGTTTTGGGTAAATTGCATAAAGAATCGGGCAATTTGAACCATGCACGTCTGATGATTCATAACCACCAATCCGCCGGAGCCCACCATGGCCCCCACTTCAAGCAGATTATCGTAATCCAGGGGCATGTCCATGTGCTCTTTTGTCAAACAGCCGCCGGAGGGACCGCCGATTTGCACCGCTTTAAAATCCGTCCCGACATTGGTGCCGTCATCGTTGATAACTCCGCCTCCAATCTCACCGATGATCTGGCGCAACGTAGTACCGAAAGGCACTTCGATCAGGCCGGTGTTGGCGACGTGCCCGGTGAGTGCGAAGGTTTTCGTACCGGATGACTTCTTGGTTCCCAGTGAAGCGTATTGAGCGGTTCCCATGTTCAGAATGACGGGGACACTGGAAAGGGTTTCGACGTTGTTGATAATGGTTGGTTTTCCGTACAGGCCTTTTTGCGCCGGGAAAGGCGGCTTGGGCATGGGCATTCCCCTTTTCCCTTCGATGGAGGCGATCAACGCCGTTTCTTCACCGCATACAAAAGCGCCGGCCCCTTCGAACACGTTGATTTGGAAGGATTTTTCCGATCCGAAGATGTGTTCGCCCAAAAAGCCCAGCCTATTGGCATCTGCTACCGCTTTTCTCAGTCTTTTAACGGCCAGGGGGTATTCGGTTCGCACGTAAATATAGCCTTCATCTGCCCCGATGGCCATCCCGGCAATCAGCATTCCTTCGAGAACGCTGTGAGGATTGCCCTCCATGAGACAGCGGTCCATAAAGGCCCCCGGGTCGCCTTCATCCCCGTTGCAGATGATGAATTTTTTTTCGCTTTCCTGCTTTCTGGCCAGGCTCCATTTGAAACCCGTGGGGAATCCGCCGCCCCCTCGGCCTCGCAGGCCCGACCGGGTGATTTCATCGCAGATCTGTTCACTGTTCATCTGTGTAACCGCTTTCTGAGCCATCTTATACCCGTCGTGGGCGATATATTCTTCGATATCTTCAGCATCCATCATACCGCAAAGTTTCAGGGTCGTGCGCTGCTGTTTGGCGTAAAAGGGGATGTCCTTCTGATGGGCGATCTTGCCTTTTTCCTGATTTTCAAACAGAAGGCGGTCGATGATTTCACCGTTTTTCAATGTTTTTTCAATGATTTCTTCCACATCATCTACTTTGACATGGGTGTAGAAGATCCCTTCCGGGTTGATGGTCACAAGGGGTCCCATTTGACAAAAACCCTGGCATCCGCTGTGTTTGAGGAGTGTATCTCCGCCTTCTTCCTTTTTCAGCGCCACGGTGATCTTGTAGCCTTTTTCTTCAGAGAGGCGGATGAATTGATGGTAAATGTTCATGGACCCATTGGCGATACAACCCGTTCCCGCACAGACAACGACGGAGCGTTTAAACGTGTTGGCCCTTTCGGTGTAATTGTTTGCTATTGTATTGAGATCGACATTATTCATGGTTGGCCCCCTTCTCTTGTTCACGGATCTCGTTGAGTAGCTGTGTGACTTTCTCGGGCGTAACTGAGCCATAGACAGTCTCGTCGATGACCATGACCGGTGCCAGTCCGCATGCTCCCAAGCAGGCCACCGTTTCCAGGGTGAACAGCCGGTCGTCGGAAGTGGTTTTTTTGTCCGTTAGGTTCAATTCCTTTTTAATCTGTTCTAAAATCTTTCCTGACTTTTTCACATGACAGGCGGTGCCGTCACAGACCTTGACGATATGCTTACCCTTGGGTTCCAGCGTAAAATGGGAGTAAAAGGTGGCGACCCCGTAAATCTGGGAAGGCGATATCCCAAGGGCGGTGGAGATATACGTCATGATCTCTTCGGGCAAATACTCATAGACCTCCTGAATCTCCTGCAAAATGGGAATCAGCTTGTAATGGTTGTTCTCATACTTGTTTAAAATTTCACATACTTGATCGAACTGCTTACTCAACACGTTTGTCATTTCGGTCTCCTTTCTGTCTTTTTTTATCTGGTCCTGCTACTTAATAATAAGGGTTCACCCAGTTCTGTTCCGTTTGTAAAAGGCCCACAGGGGAACTTTTCGACATTATTCGTTATAATTATATCGATATAAAATTACCGAATATAATTAAAAAAAATGACACTAATACGATC
>CAYYNI010000069.1:0-10429 GCA_964472765.1 uncultured Thermotogaceae bacterium
AAATAATCCTACGGAGGCGGGTAAAACAAACAACGCCATTCGTTCAATTCCCTCTGCAAGATTTTTCTTGAATTCTTCAGGACTGTTTTTCGACAACTGGGCTAAGGCTACTGTGGAAACAGAAATGGCGAAAACGCCTAAAGGAAGTTGAAATAGCCGATTGGCGTATTGGAGTAGTGAAACACTTCCGGTGCCCAAACCGGAAACGACGTTTGTATCGACAATGGAGTTGATTTGGGTTACGGAGAGAGCCGCAAAACTGCTGAGAAAAATAGGCATAAAATCGCCTAAGTCTTTTTTGTCAATGGAAGGGGTGAATTTGAATTGAATGCCCCTGGATGCTAAGACCACCATCAGCCATTGGGCTGCTCCTCCAATGATAAAGAAGATGGCAGGTCCCAAAATAGGAGGGTCGAAAAGAGGCGAAAGGCTGATGCCGATAATGATGAAGATATTATGGATGGCCGGCGAGAGTGCCGGTGTGAAAAAAATATCATGGCTGTTGAGCATTCCGGCATAAACCGCCCATAAGCTGATAAATAAGATAAAGGGGAAGATGAGTCTTCCCATAAACACGGCCAATCCCTTTACACCGGGCATCAAGCCTGGAGCCACAAAAGAAAGAATCTGAGGCATAAAGTAGATGCTCACGATAACCACAATCAACAAGACCGGGATAAAGATGGTTAAGATAGAATTGGCAAATCGGCGCCCCTTTTCAACACCTTTGATGGCCCGTTTGTTATATAGCGGGATAAATGCACTGGAAAGGGCGCCTTCAGCAAATATTTTCCTTAAAAAAAAGGGCAACAAAACAGCCACAAGATAGGCATCGTATTCGGGTGAGGCACCGAATTCCTTCGCAAACAGCATATCCCTTACTAAGCCGAGTATTCTGCTGATAAGTGTTGCTAAAGCCATTTGAATGGAGAATCTCAGCGTTTTTGACACCGTTGAAAACCTCTCTATTCCGTGATATAAAAATGAGGAAAAGCAGCGTAAAATGCCGCAGCTTTTACCAGATGCTCATCGGGACATTGGTCTTTGGGACTATGGGCGTAGATTTCATTAGCAGGACCAAATCCTACGGTTGGAATGTCAAACATGCCTGCTGTAGCAATGCCGTTTGTTGAAAATGTCCATTTGTCTATTCTTGCAGGTGTTTTAAAAAGGCTTTCAAAAGTATTTTTCGCTTTTTGAACCACAGGGCTTTGTTCAGGATAAACCCATGTGGGATAATATTTTTCGGTTGGGTATAACAAACCCGTATACGTTTTTTCTGCATATTGCAGGACTTCGACCTGTGCCTCTATACCGGTTGCTTTGAAGATTTCTTTCAATTCTGCTACTGCGCTTTCTTTGGTTTCACCGGCGGTCAGCCTTCGATCCAGTTGAATGACGCATTCATCTGCCACAGCGTTTTGAGAAGGAGACTTAAAGAAAATTTGAGTAACGGCGATGGTTCCTTTCCCCAGGAAGGGATCATCCTTTAACCGCTCGTTGAGTTTCTCAATCTCCATGATAATCGGGGTCATTTTATAGATAGCGTTGTCTCCCCTCTCAGGGGCACTGGCGTGGCAGGATAATCCAACGGTTTTCACACGCATTTCCATCCTGCCTCGATGGCCTCTGTAGATTCCTAAATTGGTGGGTTCGGTGATCACCACGACTTCCGGTTTGATCACGTTTTCCTTTAAAATGTACTGCCAGCAAAGACCATCGCAGTCTTCTTCCATGATGCTGCCCACAACGTAGAGGGTGTAATCGTCTTCGAGAGAGAGTTCTTTGATGATCTTTCCCGCATAAACCATCGCCGCCATACCGGCTTCCTGATCACTTGCACCCCTGCCGTATATAACGCCATCTCGATAATCCCCTTTAAAGGGATCGACTTCCCAAAGATCCGGATTGCCTACGTCCACCGTGTCCAGATGGGCATCCATGGCGATGACTCTTGATCCGCTCCCAATTCTGCCCAGGATGTTTCCAAATCCGTCGATGATAATTTCGTCAAAGCCGCATTTTTCCATTTCCTCTTTTACCCGAAGCACTACCTGTTTCTCGTTTTGAGAAGTGCTGGGGATGGCCACCATATCTCTGAGAAAGGCCACCATATCCGGTTTGTATTGTTTTGCTTTTTCGTTGATCAGATCAAGGTTCATGCTATCACTCCTATTTTTTCATTTGTGATACCGGTGGTAAAAAACTCATAGGATCAAGTGTCTGGGTGTTATCCAATGTTCTGACTTCAAAATGGAGATGTTGGCCGGTGCTTCTCCCCGTATTGCCGATCCTGCCCAATATTTGTCCTTTTTTAACATATTGTCCTTCATAGACGTCAAAACGAGTCATATGTCCATATCGATAGATATGTGAAATCCCCTTTATTTCAATCAAATTACCGTATCCGCCGTTGACACCGGCGAAGGTTACGGTTCCGGATTCGGCGGCAAATACAGGAGCGCCGTAAGGGGTGTCCTCTTTGATAGCCGAGGCATCTCGTGCAATATCGATCCCGGAATGAAAACTTTCTTTTTCTCCGGTAACCGGGTGGGTGCGATAGCCGTAAGGAGATGTAATCACACCAAAAGCAGGCCAAAGAAGTTTTCCCGGAACAAAGTTGAACATTTCACCGATGGCGTATTCAGGGATAAAGAGAAAATCACCCACTCGAACCTGATAAGGTTTTTCCAAGTCATTGGCTAAAGCAATGGATTCCAAGTCGGCAAAAAAGAAATCGGCAACGGTAGTCAATGTATCTTCACGATTGACTTGATAACGGTACCCGATTGGAAAGGGAATCATGATGACTTCACCCACATTGAGTTTTTGTGGATTTACTGCTGGATTCCAGTCCAACAAGATCGAGCTGTCAATTTTGTATTTGGCGCAAATGGATGAAAGGGTATCTGCGTATTGAACAAAGTGTCTTAAAGTGATGTAGCCAAAAAGCGAGACGGCAATAACCGTTATTAAAGCGAGTAGTAAAAGTTTTTTCAAAACAAGTTCCTCCGTTAAATAAAATTAGTCATCATGAGTGAAATCAGAAAATTGTAACCGCTGTAGATCAGAAAAGCGATGCCAACGGTATCTCTGTGTTTGGTTTGATCTTTCTTTTCTTTCTTCAAATTTCTGGATAAAGAGACCCAAGAGATGTTTATCGCTATAATGGCTGCTGCAAACAACGCATTGGATACCAAATGCCAGTTCCACCAAGAGAACAAGGCAAAAATCGCTATATAGACGCCGGTGACATATAGTGGGACTAATAGATAAGCGTTAATGTTTTTGTTTTTCGTTAATAGATTCAATGTAATCAGTCCTATTCAATGCGGATGTATTTTTGTAATTGTGTACACTGTTCTTCATCGTTGTATTTTAAAAGGAATCGTATCACATTTTCATACCAATCCGGGTGCCCGTTCCGCCGTTGAAGGTGTATCAGGTAATAGAGGGCATCTTTTGCATGATCGGAATCAGGATCATGGTAGATTAATCGGCGTGTGTAAAAATTTAACTGGTATTCATCTCCGAGTTTATCATATTCGTTGACCGTCAGGGATAAAATTTCTGTTAATCTTGGAGAATCAGGGAATTTTTTTTCGAAGCTTTTTAGCAGTAAGATGTTTTCGTTGGGTTCTTCCGGTTTGATATTTTCCAAGATAAATTCAAAGGCGGCATCAGCATTTTCCGGTAGGGGTGCGGCCTTTGTTTTATCGGTGAAGATGTCTTGGATATTTTGAAGCATTTCATCGATATATCTGGATTCAGGGTATTGGTCCATAAACCGGCTGTAAGATGCGATTGAATGGGCCTCGTTCCCAACTTTTGAAAAAGTGTCAAACGCTTGATACAGGATCTCTTCAGAGCTCATTTCCACGCCGATTAAACGCTGAAAGACGATTTTTTCATAAAGCGATCCCAATGACGTTAAGACACTCATTGATACTTCTTTCGAATCCGTAAACAACAAATGTTCCGGCTCGATTATTTCAACCTCTGATTCTACAACTGCCCGAAGCGAGTAAATGGCACCCTCTTTATTCACCGTTTCCGCTAAACCAATGTAAAATTCCGGCATCAGCAGAACGGGTTTCCAAGAAGGCCATTTCCATGTTAATTCCAATTTTCCCTTAACCAGTTTGAATACAGATTGAATGGGTTGATCCAATTCGATAATGGGTTCTCCCGGCGCAAAGGTTTTTTTTGGCATTTATTCTCCTTGTTTTTTTAAAGAGCGGACAATCAATTCGGTTTGGTCCGTAATGATATAATCGCAAATACATGGCTGAGCTTTCAGCGGTGTCAGCTGTGCAGAGGTGTTTACGGTCCACCAGGCATATTGAACGTTTGATTTTTCCCTCAAATCGCTTAAAGCATGAATGAGCATATCCGCTTCAAATTTCTCAAAGGCTTGTATAGGCAGATGAAGTGAGTAGGGTTGATAAATCTGTACGGCACTTTGGATATAGCCCATGGGATCAGCGGCACCTTCGGGTTCACTTCCGATTAAAAGCCCTATTTTTGCATCATTAAAAGCATCTCTTATAGGCGGTAAGGTGTTGTGTATGAATGAAGAATAAATGAGGTTGACTTGTGAATAACCGCCCCTTTTGATCAGGTCTATCAAAGGGAAGACTACTTCAGGCTCTTTGATTTCAACGTTGATGATGGCATCTTCCAACAGCAAATCAAAGACCTGCTGTAAAGACGGGATGATGACGTTTTTTTTCGAAGCAATCTCGTTGATTTGAGCCAAGGACAAATCGGCTATTTTGGCTTTCTCGTCAAATAAACGATCCAGGTCTTCATCGTGAAAAACAACGACTTCTCCTTCCTTTGACAAACGAATATCCAATTCTACACCGTTAATAATAGGACTCTTTGCAGCTTGAAACGCTTGAAGTGAATTTTCAAGAAAATCATGATGTACCCCCCGATGTGCAAGGACTTTCATCATATCCCCCCTTATTATTTTATCCTATTATACACCCTGAGCCTCATATGCAAAAAAAAACGAAAAAGGCGCTTTGATGATGATTGTGATCATGCCATCAATCGCCTATTTTGACTTCTATGCTATAATTAAACATATTTTAAGCGGATGAAGGGGGAAGAAAGATGGAAAAGAAAGTCTATCAGGTTGAAAACGGTCCAAAAGCGGTAGGACCCTATTCGGTGGCAGCCAGTGCGGGGGAATTGCTGTTTGTGTCGGGTCAGATACCGATGGTTCCTTCAACAGGTGAAATCAAAACCGGAGAAAGTGTCGCCGTTCAAGCCAAACAGTGTTTGGAGAATCTTAAAACAGTACTCATCGGTTGTGGCTCATCACTGGAAAAAGTGATCAAATGCACAGTTTTCATCACCGATATGGGAAAATTCGGAGAATTGAATGAAGTGTATGCACAATACTTTCAGTCAGAACCACCCGCAAGAGCCGTGGTGCAAGTTTCAGCACTGCCAATGAACGTGGATGTTGAGATTGAAGCCGTTGCGCTGAGGTGAAACAATATGCTGTTGGAAAAAATTATAGAAAATGTTGACTTGGAATTGATATCTGGAGATATTCAAAACAAAGAAATTCGAACCGGGTACACATCTGATTTATTGAGTGAGGTTATGTCCTGTGGTAATTCCGACCTCTGGATAACGGTTCAATCTCACTCCAACATTGTTGCCGTGGCGACGATTATTGGTGCAAAGGCAATGATCTTGGTCAATGGCAGGGAGTATTCGCAAGATACCATAGAAAAAGCAAAAGAAGAGGACATTTGTCTGCTCAAAAGCAAACATAATGCGTTTGACATCACCGGAAAGATCTATGCAATGTTACAGGGCTGATTTTCACATCCATTCATGCCTTTCACCTTGCGCAGATATTACCATGACTCCCAAGCAGGTAGCAAAAGAGTTGGTTGAGCATCATATCGATTGGGCAGCCATTACAGATCATAATTCAACCAGAAATCTGGCCTCTTTTGAGGCGGTGTTTAAAGCGTCAGGAATCGCCTTTTTAGCGGGTATAGAGATTCAAACGATTGAGGACATTCATGTGTTAGGCTATTTCCCTACTGTTGAATGTGCTCTCAGAGCCGGTTCGGAAGTTGAACAGGCGTTGCCTGAAATCAGAATTGATCCCGAAAAAAACGGTTATCAGCTAGTTGTCAATCCTGATGATACATTCCGGGAGATGCTGTTAAAACCGTTTGGCTTTCCAACCCGTTTGACACTTGATCAGACGGTTGATTTGATTCGTTTTCACAATGGATTGGCAGTTTATGCGCATGTGGATAAAGCGATGGGGGTCATTGTACAGTTGGGCTTAATCCCCGACGAACCAAAGGAAATGCCATGTGAACTGTATATGCCTTCAAAATATAAAGATTATGCGGGACGACTGTCTACAAGAACCGTTTTATCATCTTCGGATGCGCATAATCTCGATAGTTTTTCAGAATCAAAGATGATGATTAGATGCCATACCCGGACTTTTGATGAATTCAGAAAGGCCCTGGAAAAAGAGGATGGAAGGGAAGTGATGCTTTGTCTTTAAGGACGCTCTCGGATCATGTGGCGGATATCTGCCAAAATTCAACAAAAGCAGGAGCATCGCATGTAAAATTAAAGGTTGATGAAACGGATGATACTTTTTTCTTTGAAGTGGAAGATGATGCCGGTGGCATGTCCAAAGAAATTCTTGCTAAGATTTACGATCCCTTTTACACGTCAAGGGATAAAAAAATACGCAAGGTGGGATTGGGAATTCCCTTTTTAAAATCCGCTGCGGAGCAAACAGGTGGTCGATTGGATATTGTCAGCGAGGAAGGCAAAGGTACCAAATTGTCGGCTCGGTTTGATAAATCGCATATCGACTGTCAACCAGTGGGAGATTTGGCCGGGACTTTTTTTACACTGATTACATCAGACCAATCCATCCGTTGGGAGATACACCGAACTTACAATGATGATGAGTATGATATTGACACTGAGACCCTTTTTGCCAACCAATCGGATAAGAAATTGTTGGAAAACCCTTCTTTTTTAAAAATTATCCGTGAAAGTCTGTATGAAATGGAAAAATCAATTAAGGACTAAACCCAATGAAGAGAGAAAAATGGAAATGAGTGGTGTAGATGATTGAATTGACAAAACTCAATGGCAATCAGTTTATTTTGAATGCCGAAATCATAGAAACTGTTGAATGTGTTCCTGATACGATGATAACCCTTTTCACCGGGAAAAAATACATCGTACAAGAGGATGCGCAGGAGGTCATCGAGAAGGTCATCGGCTATAAGCAAAAGGCTTATAGTATAACGGCATCAATGGCCAAGTATATTGAAGTACAAGAGCAAAAGAAACATGAATGAATCATTATGAATCGGTTTAGCTAACATTTAGGAGTGGTATTTTGGATATTTCAACCCTGTTGGGGGTATTGTTGGGGTTAATATGTGTGGGAATCGGACTGGCTTCCGGGGGAGACGTTGCGGTCTATCTGGGGCAGGATTCGATTATTTCCCTGGTCATCGTGCTTGGCGGGGCCTTGGCTGCAGTCATGGTGGCAAACCCGAAAAGCAAATCATTTGCCATGATGAAGATCATGATGAGCACCCTGAAACAAACCCAGTTGAATTATATAGAAACCATCAGTACCCTGGTGTCTTTTTCCGAAAAGGCCAGAAGAGAAGGCCTATTGTCATTGGAAGAAGATGCTCAAAATTTGGAAGATCCCTTCACAAAAAAAGGAATCCAGCTGATTGTCGACGGAACCGATCCGGATCTTCTTCGGGATATGCTTGAAATAGAGATTGACTTGGTCGAAAAGGATAAAAGCATCGAAGCGGGGGTGCTGGCTTCAGCAGGGGCATATGCTCCGGCTTTTGGGATGGTGGGAACCCTGTTGGGATTGATCGCCATGTTGGGAGCTTTGAACAACCCGGATGCCTTGGGTCCATCCATGGCAAAAGCATTGATTACCACTTTATACGGTTCAATCTTTGCCAACGCATTCTTTTTGCCCATGGCTGAGAAATTAAAACAAAGAAAAGATATTTTTATCATGCATAAACAGATGATCCTAGAAGGTATTTTATCCATTCAATCCGGAGATAACCCCCGGCTGCTTGAGGAAAAGCTTAAAACGTTCCTGCCGGAAGCAGATCGGGCTGTCTATGATAAAACATCCGGTAAAGCGGAAGAGTGATATAGATGGCTGCAAAGAAGAAGAAACAGGAAGAACAAGCTGCAGGTGCGCCATTATGGATGACCACCTATGGGGATATGGTGACGCTTCTTTTGACCTTCTTCATTGCGTTGTTGGCTTTCTCCAGTATCAGTGAAGGGAAGTTCCAGGAAGTTGCCAGTGGGATTACACGAGTCTTTTCAGGCAGTCCGCCCAGTGTATTAATGGGAGGAAAGACAACCGTCAGTGAACCCATTGTAACCACGAATCCCGGAATAAAGGAAGATCTCCTGAAAATTGTTCAGGATGAAGGGGTTCAGGGAAAGATTACGGTTGAAAACACCGATCAGGGTACGATTATTACTTTAGGCAATCTGATTTATTTTGAGCCCTTTAGTGCCATTTTGACAAAAGAAGCGAAGGAATTATTGGAGAAAATTGGAGCTGTCATCGTTGAACATACAACCAACGTCATAGAAGTATACGGCTATACTGATGATCGTGAATTGCCACAAGGCTCGATATACCCAACTAAATTACATCTGAGTTCTGCCAGAGCATCCAGCGTCGCTGATTTTTTTATCAAAGACCTAAAAAACAAACGCATGGCAGAAAGGGTAGTGGATATCAGAAACGGTAAGTTTGATATTGAGCGGTATTATAATGCGGCACGTTTTGTTCCGGTGGGAAAGGGAGATAATGAGATCCTGGGCGAAATTAACAAATTGGATTTAAAATATAAGTCAGAGATTGAATTGTTGGATTTCAGATTGAAGGATGCAGAGATTAACGAAGCGCAAAAGGAACAGGCACTGAAAGAGCTTCAGGAAGCATATCGTAAAGAGTTGAGTGATTTAAGACTGAGTTATCAGATGATACGGATCATGATCAAGCGGGAAAGTGTGAGGTGAGAAGTTGTGGCTGAGGAGAATGTAAACGCAGCAGAAGAAAAAAAGAGCGGTGGGGGATTTAATATCATGGGATTACTCATCTCCGTGATCATTGCGGCGGTTGTCGCAGGTGGTGTTTCTTTCCTGCTGATCAAAGTGTTGGGAACCAATAACCCCCCTGATTCGGGTGAAGGAACTACTTTGATCAGTCCCGTTGAAATCAGGGTTCGATTTATTGTGGAAGGTTCCAACAAATCCTTTATGTTAAAAGGTGGAAGTGACGTGGTCATTCTGGATTTACTCAGTTTTACGGTGGGAAGTGACAGCTGCCGTGAAGAGATTGCCAGCAGAAAAGATCAAATCACATCCGCATTACAAGATTTATTTATACAAAAAGAACCCCCAGAACTTACCACGCCGGCAGGCTTGGAACTGTTGAATCGACAGATTCGTGACATGGTGAACAGGATCACCGCATATGTGGGTGATAGAGCAAAATTCGGAGTCGTCGAGGTATATTATCATATTACGGCCATAACATCGGTGCAGTAAGATAAACGAGATGCTTGAACATCAAAAATTTTAGACAGAAAAAAGGAGGTGGTGAGAATGGCGGATTCCTTGAGCCAAGAAGAGATTGATAGTCTACTGGGAGCATTGGATACCGGTGAAGTAGACGTCGAAGAGATGAAAAAAGAGGAATCGGAACAAAAAATCAAGCTGTATGATTTTGAACGCCCGATGAAGTTTTCTAAGGACCAAATCAGAACGTTTCAGATGTTGAATGAAAATTTTGCCCGTTCTCTTTCCACCTATTTGTCAGGAAGATTGCGCTATTATGTGGATGTCAACTTGGGACCGATTGATCAGATTACCTACAGCGAATTTTTAAAGTCTTTGTCGAATCCGACTTTTATGACGATTTTTACCGGGAATTCACTTAGTGGCAGTGCCATCCTCGAAGTGAACCTTGGGGTCATTTTCGGGATGATAGACAGGATTTTGGGAGGAATTGGGGAAACTGTTTCAAAACCAAGAACATTGACGGAGATAGAGCTCAATATTGTCAGAAGAGAAGCCATGCGTTTTTTGACCCTTTTGAGGGATGCCTGGGTGAACGTTATGGAATTTGTTCCAGAGATCGAAAACATAGAATCCAATCCCCAGTTTGTCCAAATAGCACCCCAAAATGAAATGACATTGCTGGTGACATTGGAAATCGTCATCGGGAATGTTGAGGGATTTCTCAATGTTTGCTTCCCTTCCTCTGTTATTGAGCCGTTTAGCGAAAATCTCACCAATCAAATGTGGTTTGCCAATTCATTGCAGAAAAAACAATCTGAATTAAGACCGG
>CAYYNI010000070.1:0-10202 GCA_964472765.1 uncultured Thermotogaceae bacterium
TTATAGAAAAAGGTTTATACAAAGTAAAAGAGGATATGGGAATGGATGTTGATTACCCTAAATTGTATATGGTAGCTGAAAAAGTTGATGAAAAGATTCATCATTTAGCAGGGCTCTTGATGGATAATGAGAAAAACACCATGAATTTCGCAGGGAAAGTTGAAGAGATTAACGGTCTCGTCTTAGATTTATACCGATGATAAACATAAAGCCGATCGAAGATTTCCTTAAAGAAAATTACGCCCATGAAATCAACCATCTTTATTCTCTGGTTGATTCTTTTCAGATACCAGCTATTTGTTTGGTTGGGGAAGATGGAACTCTGGTTGATCAGTTGATAAAGGTATTTTTATCATCTTATGAAAATAAAAGATATTCTGAAATTCACAATAGTAACGACTTTTTTGAAATCGAATCGAATTCCGATTCGATAAAGATAGATGAAATAAGAGAATTAATCAGATTTTCTACCTTAAAAAGAGAGCATCTTAAACATAAATACACTTTGATCAAAAAGATTGAAAGGGCAAATACTTTTGCGCAGAATTCTCTTTTAAAGGTAATCGAAGAACCTGGAAATGATACACTATTTATTTGTTCCAGCTCTTCATATCATTCGTTGTTAAGCACAATTAAAAGCCGGCTGTTTAAGATCAATATTCCATCCAAACCTTTAATAGATTTGGAAACAAATTATTGCGATGAGATAATCTGGTTATCAAAATTTTCAATCGAAATGCTTTTCAGCAATAGAGATGGAATGAATTTTTATGGGTTGTCAAAACCCCAACAAAAAGACTTCATTCAATCTTTAAGGAATAAATCATTATCAGAAATATGCGAGGATTTTATCAATTCGTGCGGAGAATACGAATTACTGTTTGAGAATGGTATTGTTCTTAATGGATTAGTGTTGAAAAAACTGTATGCACTAATTCTGGTTGAAAAAATTCTGCTTGAAAGTTCAGAAAACCTGCAAATAATTGACCATTTTATCCTTGATTTTAGAAACCTGATTTCCAAAAAGAGTATCAATAGAGTATCAAAAGAATCATTATCCGTTAGTCATTTCAACAACGTCTTTTTTAAAGACCTCTTTTCAATAACTGAAAGAATTTTTTATACCCTATTGAGTTTTAATGCAGGAGTCTTGCTGGGTTCGAGCAGTTATACTTATTTGACCAAATTAATCATTCAGAAAAGGCTGAAAATAATGCCCCCCAAAAATACATTAAGGGAATATTTCTTTTATTTAGAAACCATAAAAAACACCCATCAAATATCAATGAATACTGAACTGCTGATGATCAACTATTTGTTGAAAACACAGAAAATAATGCATGAAAGTGAGCGAAAATAATGGGAATGATAGCAAAAGTATATGAGGTGGAATTTCTCGAATTTGGGAAAAAATACTATTTTACATATGAAGGCGATCTGAAAAGAGGCGCAAAAGTATTAGGGATGAGCTTTTTCGGATTGGATGTAGGAAAGGTTATCAACGGTCCAAAAGAAGTGGATATGGATGAGATTGACTATGAAGTTAAACCGATCTTAAGACCTTTAACTCAACAAGACTTAAATACGGAGCTGGAAAACAATGTGGATGCCGAAGAAGCGTTTGGCATATGCCATGAAAAGATTCGTACGCTTCGTTTACCGATGAAATTGTTAAAAGCACAATATATGTTTGATCGTTCCAAGCTTCTTTTTTATTTCAGTGCAGAAGGTCGAGTTGATTTTCGGGAACTTGTAAAAGAATTGGCTCATTGCTTTAAAACACGAATTGAGTTAAGACAAGTAGGTGTCAGGGATGAGCTGAAATTTATTGGTAGTATCGGTATGTGTGGACAACCGGTATGTTGTAGAAGATTCAAACGAGAATTTGATAAAATCACGCTTAGGGATGCAAAGAGACAACAAATGATGATCAATCCGGCAAAAATATCGGGTCAATGTAAAAGGTTATTATGTTGTTTGAAATATGAGCTGGATAATTATGAAGAAATTCTGGCAGAAATCCCCGATCCAGGGAGTATTATTCAATATAATGAAGAAGTATGTAAAGTGATTGGTTGCAATATCTTTAAAAAAATGGTTTCAGCAACAACAGATGACGGTAACAAAAGGGAAATCCCTTTTGATTATTTCCGGGAAAGAAAAGATTCCATCATTTCAAAACCGGTATCCTCAGATGATGATTTGGAGGAATTACCGGATGAAGAGGAATAATAAATGACGCAGAATCCAGATCATTATTATTCAAAACAACCGAAGTCACAATTGATCGTAAAGGAAACCATTATCCAACTTAAAAACGGTCATCAATACAAGCTTAAAAGCCCTTCTGGTGTTTTTGCCTTCGGAAAAACAAACAGGGCAACTGAGTGTTTTTTAGACAACATCCGAATCAAAGGAAAAGACTTATTGGATCTTGGGTGCGGTTACGGGACAGTAGGAATTATTCTGGTCAAAGAAAATCCTAATTTAAAGCTGTACATGAGCGATATTAACGAAAGAGCCGTAAGATTCGCCAAGGAAAATGCTTTGAATCATAACATACAGGCTGTCACCAAATCAGGGGACCTTTTTGAACCCTGGTTAGAAAACAAATTTGATATGATCTTGTTCAACCCTCCTTTAGCGGCTGGAAAAGAGGTATGGATACGAGCGATTCGTGAATCTTATCATCATCTTCGTATTAACGGAACAATCCAAGTAGTAGCCTACCATAATAAAGGTGGAAATAGAATCATGCAATTTATGAGAGAAATTTTTGGTAATACGAAAACACTTGTTAAAAGCGGAGGAATTAGAATATATTTATCTGAAAGGTTTGACTGATGAAAAAATTAACCACACTGTTTTACCTGTTTATTATCATCATAATATGCGGAATTGTCCTCTTCTTTTTCTTGGAAAAAGAGGAGAAGTTGAGAATTGCATTTTTGGCTCCGAAAGAGGATCAGCCTGTTCAATTAGCTCAATCCAGTTTAATCTATCAGGAAATTCAAACTCAGTTGTCTGTGCATCAGGTAGATTATTTAGTGAAATACTATCAAAATACCAATACTTTTATCTCTCAACTAAAAAACACAATCAAATCAGGTGTTTCAGATGTTATTTTTTGTAAACTCAGTAACGAAGGGGTAATGAATGCATTTTTGCAATCGGACACTTACTCTTCCTCGTTTTTTATTACGCTTTACGATGGGGATTTAGAATTATCGGATAACAAAAAAAATGTACTCAATATTTATCCACCTCCCCAACTTATTGCAAATGCACTAAACCAGATCTTCGAATTAAAGCAAACACAATCAGTCCTGTTGATAAGTGAAAAGAGCAACAAAGATCAAACGGAACTATTTTTAGCTCATCTCAATGGGAAAAAAGAAAGAATTTTTATAGATGAAAGAGAAAGTTCGACAAATCTATTTAATTCTATGGGGAAAACTTTGTCAGAAATGAATCCGGATTATTTGATCGTTGATCTAAAGGAAAAGAACACCATCGATTTATTGGAACACATTGTAGGTTTTCCACGGAATAAAATCATTCTGTTGATTGAAAACTCAAGTGAACGTGTAAGGTATTATAGCGGATCAAATGCTTACGGTATTCATGGGATCACTTTGGCAAATCCTACCGGAATTGCTGACTTCAGTAATGAAAAAAGTCTTTTGTCGATGATCTCCAATTTGTTGGCGCAGATTTTTCTACATTATCAGCGTATGGATATGGAATCACTCAAATCCTATCTTAAGAAAACACCACAAACACCCCTTCGAATAGAAGAAAATCAAATGTACACACCGTTCTACCTCATTTCTTTTTCCGAAGAAGGCTTAAATGTGGTATCAAAATTAGACTAAAGATAAGGGAGCCTGATGAAAGAGCCTAAAACAACTGTTAAAATAACATATAACGGATTAAGATTATTTTGGATTATTCTATATTTAACCTATATGATTTTTTATGGTTTTTCAAACTATCAGTCAATTATCACCTTGCTTGAAGACCGAACAACTTATCTTGTGAATCTTTTTGATACCCTTTATAATCAGAGTGCCATTCAAATGGTATCCAATCCCGAAAACTTTCAAAGAGTTTTGGTTTCAGACACAGAGGGTGAAGTATTACTCCAGTATGGTGAACTGATTCCTTCCATTACGAATTTAAGGGGTAATTCCATTTTCCCTAAAATTCAAACTGAAAAGATTGTTTTATCCGATTTTTATTACGATCCAATCGTTAATGACATCTGCTTTGATATGGGCATTATTGAAAAAAACAGAATCTATTTAGGAACACTTTCAGCGAATGTTTTTTTTAAAAATAATCTTGAAAATTTGGATTTAGATCATTTTGTAATTTTTGATGAAAACAATAACGGTTACAGCTATACAAATAATGAGATTTCACTGGTTAATTATTTCGAAACAGATCATTTTCATTGGATCCGTTCTTCACTTTTTATTTCTGAATCTTCACTTTTTATGAGTCACTCTGAAAATCTGAATAATTATCGATTCGTCGTTTATCTTCCATTCATTAAAGAAATTATTCCTCCATTTTTATATTCCATTGTTCCTTTTATCCTTGGATTAATAATCATTTTTCTCTCTGAATATAAACAAAGAACGGAAAGCGAAACGTGGAAAAAAACGATGGAAAAGCATCTTTCTCTCATTATTGAAGAAGGAAAAATTCCAGAAATGCATCCTGAATCAAGTGGCTATTTTCAAGAGATTTTATTTAGAAAACTCAATGAAAAATTCATGAGCTATGATCATGATAAAAAGGAAATGAAAAGATATGTTGAAAAATTGTCCCATTATCGTGAGCAACTCTTAGAACTAAAAAACGATATGGAATATTTGGATAAATATTTCTACAATTTGATGAATCAGGAAGAAATTGAATTTTCAGAATCACTCCAAGCTCTTTTTCGAATGGCTTTTGAAAAAAACGAGTTCTTTTGCACAATGAAACTTTTAATAAACGAAAAACTTGTTTTTTCAAAAGAAAGAGAAGATTATGTAAAAGGTTCTTTAGATGATAATGATCCTGTGCATCAACAGCAAACTTTGGAACTTGGAAAATATAAAATAGACTATATTGTCAATTTCTGTGGAACCATGTTGACTGAAATCAGTGATATACGAAAAACTATTTTCGAACTCTTATCCCGGTACATTTCATTGATCTATGCAATGAAAAACGGACTGAGCCCTCAGGAACTCAGTACAACTAAAAATTTCTCCACTTTCAGTGAAATGGTCAACCGAGAATTAGACAAAATCAGACGATACAATGACAGCGGAATATTAATCTATTTTGAATTACTAAATTACACACAAATCAAAGATAAGTACGGATTATCCGTAACAAAGATTATACTCAAAAGGATATCAGAAATTGTCAGTGCTATTATACGGAATAGTGACATCATGGGTATTTATAAAGAAGGCACCTTTTTACTCTATTTTTGTAATCTTGAAGAGAAAGATGCCAGATCCAAAATCGAACAGATGTGTCAAAATATTTATTACGATAAAAAAATAAAGCAAATCGGAATCAACATCGAAGTAAAGACCTCTATTGCCATAGCTGATCATCATTCTAAAAGTTTCGACGGTTTATTACTAAGGTGTCTTCAAAAAGAGCATCGGTGAAACAGGAGGGAACTCCTTTTTCACTAAAGATCAAGCATTTTATCTAGTCTGTCTCTATTAAAGCCTACCATCACTTGATTCCCTATCTCAATGACCGGCACTCCCATTTGACCCGTTTTTTTGACCATCTTTTCAGCAGCAGACCTGTCTTTGGAAACATCATAATTTTTAAAGGGGATGCCTAACTCCTTAAAATATCTTTTCGCAGACGTACAATGAGGACAACTGGGTGTGGAATAAATAACAATTTTTTTGTGCATAAAATGACACCTCCAAATTTTATACCCCCTTGGGGTATAATAGATGACGAAGTTTTAGTAAAAATATTTCAGGTCTTAGAGGAGATCATATGATCTATACTGTTACAGAGATACTTCAAAAAGCGAAAGAAATCATTGAGCAACATCCTGAAATAGGAGGATATATTCACATACAAGGCGAAATCGGAACGTTTAAACTTCATGCTAAACATGCCTATTTAACTTTGAAGGAAGAAAATGCAGCATTAAAGAGTGTTTATTTCATGGTGCCCAAACAAATCATGACTACTATTAAGGAAGGAAGCATAGTAGAAGCATTCGGTTATCTTTCAATATATGAGCCTAGGGGAGAGTTCCAATTTTATATCAAATCCATGAGAGAGGTTTCCAAAAACGGACTACTGATGTTGGAATATGAGCGAGTCAAGCAGACTTTGATTAACGAAAAAATAATCCCCAAACCAGCAGATGAAAAAAAGTCCCTACCCCATTACCCAGGAGTGATTGGGGTCATTACTTCAAAAAACGGTGCCGCTTTTCAGGATGTCGTTAAAACTATTGAAAAGAGGTATCCGGAATGTGTCATTCAATTATTCCACACAGGTGTGCAGGGAAATGTGGAACACGAAATTGTAAATTCTATCAAAGCAGCTGATTGTTCAGAATCAGAAATTTTATTATTGGTGAGAGGTGGGGGGGCTATTGAAGACCTTTGGTGCTTTAATCATCCCAATGTTGTAAAAACCGTTCGAAAATGCCAGAAACCCATCATTGTGGGAGTGGGGCATGAAACTGATCATACATTATGTGAGTATGCTGCAGATGTTATTGGTTCAACACCAACAGCAGCAGCTATGTTGGCCACGCCTGACATGAAAGCAATGATTGAATCCAAAAAAAATGAGATCGAAAAGATATCAATTATTATCAACAAAAAGATTGAGGACAGGTTCATCCACTTGAGCCATATCATGCAAATAATACATCATTTAGAGCCTGCAAAAGTTGTTTCAGAAGGATTAAGGGATCTTCAGGTTCAAATGGATGCGATATCAAATGTAATAGAAAAATTAAGCAACAATAAACGACAACAGTTGTCACTGATCAATAGAACCCTTCAAACACCTTTTTCAGCATTAAAATTCAGCAAATTGCAAACCAATTTGGTAGTTAATATTGAAAAAATCAAAGCGAATAACCCTTTAAAATATCTGAAAAAAGGGTATGCCAGAATAGAAAAAGAAGGAATAACTGTAAATAGTGTGGTACAATTGAAAGCGGGTGATTTGGTAAGCTTTTTTCTACAAGATGGGGTGGCAAACTCAAAAATCATTTCAACCGATAAAAATATAATTTAGAGGCGATATAGTGGCAACGAAAAAAACAATCGAAGATATTTTAAATGAATTGGCCGACATAGCCAAAGAACTTGAAAAGGATGATGTGGGTCTGGAGGAATCGATAAAAAAATATCAAACTGCTGTTGATTTATACAAAAAAGCTCAACAACAACTCAAAGAATCCCAAATAAAAATAGAAGAAATCAGGAGAAGCCTTGAAGATGAGTGATTCTAGTGAACTGCTTTTTGAATCAAAAAACCTTCTCGAAGTAATTAAGAATTCTGATATTGGCGAACTTCAAAATATAGCCCATCAAATAAGAGCTTTTATCGTGGATACCGTTCAACAAAATGGTGGACATTTATCTTCGAATCTAGGAACGGTGGAATTGACTTTGGCTTTGTATAGGGTCTTTGATTTTCCTGAAAAGGATATGCTTGTTTGGGATACAGGACACCAGACCTATACACACAAAATTCTTACCGAAAGAATGCAATCCTTTAAAACATTGAGAAAAATGGGAGGAATAAGCGGTTTCACCAATATATTTGAAAGCAAATATGATTCATTTGGAGCAGGGCATGTCGGGACTTCCATTGCAGCCGCTTTGGGTTTTGAAAAGGCAAAAAAACTTTCCGGAGAACCGGGTGAGGTTATCGCAGTAATAGGAGACGGTGCCCTTACTTCGGGTAATGCTTTGGAATCGCTTAATCAAGTGATAGGACAAAAAAGTAATTTAAAAATCATTGTAAATGATAACGGTATGTCCATATCAGACAACGTGGGTTCTTTTGCAAATAATTTTTCTCTGATCCGTACCGGAAAAGGCTATAACACTTTTAAAAAACAATTGAAGTCCTTCTTGCGTGAAACACATTTAACAGGTTTAGAAGCAATTCTTGAATGGATACGTGACAACATGAAACACAACCTTCTTCCCGATTCGATATTCGAATCAATGGGCTTTAAATACCTTGGACCCGTTGATGGACATGATTTGGAGACACTCATCAGGGTCTTGGCAAATATCAAAGACGGGTATAAAAAACCTGTGGTATTGCATATTCACACCAAAAAGGGCTGTGGAATCGATTATGCTGAACAAAAACCAAATATCTTTCACGGTGTCAGTCCTTTAAATAAAAATATCTCCCAAAATCGAAAAGAATCTGAACAGATATCCTTTAGTGATGCGATGGGGTACACTCTTGCCAAATTTGCAGATTATGACGACCATTTGGTAGCCATTACTTCAGCCATGGATATTGGCACAGGTCTTTACCATTTTAAAGAATCATGCGAAGAACGATTTTTCGACTTGGGAATCACGGAACAAAGTTCACTAGTCTTTGCAGGGGCAATGGCCCTGAAAGGATATCATCCAATTTATGCTGTCTATTCCACCTTTTTACAACGAGCTTATGACCAGATTATTCACGATATTGCATTACAGAAAATACCGCTGGTAGTTGCCGTAGACCGAGCGGGTTTGGTTGGCAATGATGGCCCAACTCATCACGGTACTTTTGATATAAACATGTTAAATCCCATACCAAACATCAAAGTCTTTGCACCTGATTCGGTAAGAAATATGGTTAGAATCATGAATTTTTTGATGGGTAAACACTGGAATGTCACCAGTCCCATTTTTATTCGATATCCACGAGAACTCGAAAACTTGTCTTATGAAGAAATAGATGAAATCATTTCCAATGATGAAAAAAAAGACCCTGAAAAGTGGGAGGTCATACAGAATAATCATTATAATAGCAAATTAGAACTAATCATTTTTGCATTGGGAACAATGTTTAAAAAGAGTGAGCAAATGATCAAAAAGATTAATTTTCCAATTCGTTTAGTACAGGTAACCTCGGTTAAACCAATAGACACATTACTCATTCAGCAGTTATTCAGTTCACAGGACAACATCACAGATCAACAAAAAATAGTAGTTACAATTGAAGAGGGCGTGCGAACAGGAGGATTTGGTGAACATCTGATCGGATATCTCAAAGAACGATATCAAGATCAGATTGTTAAAACGATTTGTTTGGGTATTGATCAGTTTATCACACAGGGAAGTCGAGAAGAGTTGCTACAAGAAACCGGATTGAGTACTCAAGCAATATGCAACACGCTTGAAGCAGAAATTGCCCAAATTAATCAACACCATACCATGACAACATGATATGATTAAAATTATAAAAAAAGAAAGGAGTCAAATATTGAATTACAAAACGGTTGTTTTAGACATAGACGGAACGATTTTGGATGATGAATTAAGGATTTCCTCCAAAACCGTTAATTTATTAAAAACAATTCATCAAAAAGGGGTATCTATCATCTTCTGCACAGGAAGAATGCTTGATTCAGCCCATCATATCATTAATAATCATTTTGGTACAGATCAATTCCCAATCGTCAGTTACAACGGAAGCTTAATAACAATTCCCGGAGAAGAAAAGCCAATTTTTCACCATTTCATAGATCCCGAAACAGCCACAAAGATCATTGAGTTTCTTCGTTCAAAGGGATGTCATAGACAAGCTTATATCAATAATCAGTTGATCGCAGAAGAAGATAATGAACAAATCAAAAATTATGCTGTTCATGCCGGTATAGATTATCTTATTGTTGAAAGTCTCACGGACCTGATACAGCCAAATGGCAAAAAAAATGGCGAAAAGATTGATAAAATCCTTGCAATCGGTCAACCCGAATTTCTCCATGAAATAGAAAAAGAAAGTTTGAAATTATTTTCAAACAAGGTGAATATTTTTAAGTCCTTTTCGATTTATTTGGATTATATACCTAACACAACGAATAAAGGAATTGCAACGTTGGAATTACTTCAGTATCTGAACCTGGATCCAAAGCAAACCATTATGATAGGAGACGGTGACAACGACATATACGCATTTGA
>CAYYNI010000071.1:0-10194 GCA_964472765.1 uncultured Thermotogaceae bacterium
GCAGCTGCCGAACCAATCATGATCGATAAAACAATGCCTTTGAGCCCGGAGCCCTCCCCCATGTATTTCACCATGGTTTCTTTCGGTACCCAAACATCCAGCAACCCCAGCAGGAGAAAAATGGGTGGAAGAATATAAGCCATTTGCAAAAGCGTTTCAACGGATAAATCAAGGGCTTTTTGTGCAAAAGAATGGTTCATAAAGAAAGCAACGATAAAAAACAAGCCTATTCCAATCAGCAATCGATAACGCATAAAGGCTTTTCTCATTTTCCAACAACCTGACCGATAACCATCGCAACGATAAAAGAAAAGACAAAGGCCATCATGTTTCTGATCAACGTCAGCTTTTTCCCGAAGCATTTCATTTCAACCGGAGCCGTGGCGACACCCACCATCATCAAAGTCGAGACAAAAGCCGCCACCTGCATATAGCCTGCACCGTTTTCAAGTAGCAGAGCAGCCGTTGGAAAAGCTACAAACCCTGGGATCAGTGTAACTGCACCTACAATTGCAGAGATGAGAATACCCAAAAATCCCGAATCACTGCCAATCACCGTTGAAATCGTTTGGGCATCAAAAAGGGCCAAAATAATACCCACCAAAAAAACAATCCCCAATAATTGGGGAAGGATTTTCTCAAGAGATTTCCAGGCTTTTTTTAGGGCCATTTTTGTTTTACCCTTGTCTTTGACAAAAGAAACCACAAACAAAATGCCCGTTACAAAATACAAAACGATTTCCACTTAGTTTCCTCCCTTTTTATCCAGAGCCTTTTTCAGCAAATGCAGTCTTGCCCCTTCATTTTGTTCAAATGAAACCTCTTCCAAATCATGATAGCCTCTTTTCTCAAACCACTCCAAAGGACCGTTCGGGAAAACAACACCTTCAGAAGCGATGGTTATTATTTGTGTATAACCCATACCAAGCAATTCAACCTCCAGTTTTTCAAGGGGATAAGATTTATAATCCACCTTTTTTGGTATATTATAGGCAACAACTTTCACCAAATGATCTTGCACATGGTTGATAGGTATCAAAAACGCTTTTTTCATCAAGGGGTTTAAGGATTCCTTTGATGACATTATCACTTTGGTTCACCTTATATGGCTTTCTGTGAAGTATTTCCCCCTTTTGAAAAGCTTCAATTTGTTCTTTCTTGATTGGGCCATTCCATCTATATTTATCATTCAAAACTAACTGCGTTGGAGAAAAGAGAGTCATCTTCTTAGCTAACTTATAATCATCTGAAATATCGTGATATTTGATCTTGTAACGCTCATCATTGGTGTAAACCTCCAATATTTGTTTGTTTATATCATTGTGTGGGGATTGAGATCCCCAACAATACAAATCTATCTCCTGATTGATTTTACAATACCTTACACAGATATTTCCCTCTCCTTTATTTCTGAAAAGTATGATCCGATTATCTTGCAATCTGTCATTGGAACGAAAGAATAAAAGCGAGCCAATTTTCAGTAAAGGCTGCATATCATCGTTATCATTTTGGACGAAAAAAATCAACAGGTTTTCAACGGGTGTACGAATGTAATCAAAGATTTTTTTTAACTTTGGTGGATGAATAGTTACCTATTTTGATATGAGACCCTGATCAACTCGGGATTTCACAGCTAAATCAATCTGAGACATCCATTTTTGAATACCGTTAAGTTTTAGTCTTTGTGCGAAGAACGTAAGGTTCATTTCTTAAAACTCCTGTTGATTCATAAAAAATATGGAACCTGATATTATTATACCTTAAATCACTTTTCAAGGTATAATATATAGTTGAAATAAGTTCCGAAGTCAACCAAAGGTGGAGATTGTTATGAAAAAAATTTTGTGGTGTTTAATGTTTTTTTTGTTAGTGGGATCAGTCTTTTCGGTAGCCCTTAATTTACCTGAAGAATACATCGATATCGATGCTTCAGGAAATAAAATCTATCAGGTTAAAAATGGGGAAATCAAAACCGGGTTTAAAGTTATTGGAGAAGGTGAGCCATTATTAATGTTGATTGGGCTTGGTGATAAGATGGATGATTGGCCTCAGACTGTACTGGATATGTTTGCCCGTGATTATCAGTTGATTCTTCTTGATAACCGTGGAATGGGTTACACAACTGATGTTGATGAGCCTTTCACATATGCCATGTTGGGTGAAGATGTTATCAATTTAATGAATATCATTGGACTTGATAAAACGAATCTTATCGGTTGGTCCATGGGGAGTGTTATTTCCCAGTATCTGCTTCTGAATCATTCAGATCGGATAGACAGGGCCATCTTAAACGCCACTGCCATTGACAGTACTGGAACAGTTGAAAACTTCCTAAAAATCTCTGGTGGAGATTTACCGGAATCTGGAACGGTGAAAAAACAAATTGATATTGCAGACAATTGGAAAGCCTCACCGGAAGACTTGAAAAAGGTTACGAATTTAGTTCTTTTGATCCATGGCTCAGCAGATAATATCGTACCAAGTGAAAACTCTGTTATTCTTTCCAAATACTTGCAAAACTCCTGGATGGTCCGATTCAAAGACAATTCCCATAGAGTTATCTTTGAAGAACCGGTTGATTTTGCCTATGTTTGTCTTGATTTTCTAAAACATAAAAGACGTTAAAGTTCTTCCTTGTAAAAGTGTCGTGGGTTTATCCCCTGACACTTTTTTCTGATTTTTATTGATTAAAAGAATAACTGTCCAATAGTTTTTGAAAATGTGGGTTCTCTTCTTCTTTCCTTTCTACGTTTACCAAGAGTCTCAATCAAATTATCATGCTCGCTTCAAAAACCAAAAGACACGTTTGAACTGTTTTGCTGGGGAGTAATTCTCAACTGATCGTTTCTAATTCGCTGAAAAAGTAATCTCGATTTCCTTCATCGGTTATTTTTTCCCCTGCTTCTTTTGCCAAAGCCAAATATTTCGCTTTTTCAGCAGTATTCTTCAAAATTGTGTTGGCACGGGCAATCGCTTCATAGGCAAATGCAAGATCAAAATCTCCAATTCCTTTTTCCTGACAAGTCCTTAAAGCGATTTTTGCGTGAAACAAAGCAGATTCACCCATTTCCAAAACGGCATATACCCGGGAAATCTGCCATTCTCCCCGCTGAAATTCCAGAGGGGTTCCCACTTGTCCCCAATGGTATCTGGAAGCATGAGCCGTGTGAATCATTTCGAGGTCTTCTTCCGGGGTTCGATTGGGCTTATCCAGTAAATCCCAGGTTTTATTGAATAGATCAGCGGCCAGCTTTTTGTGAATCTCCTTTGAAAACCCTATCGTCTCTCCCATCTCAACACTCCCTTTTTCAATCGCATGAATCGTTATCGCCAGCACACGGTGTTTCTGCCATTGGATTTCGCCTGATAGAGCATTTCATCGGATTGCCGCAATAATGCCTGAGGATCACAATCGCCCGATTGATACGTAACCCCTCCAAGAGAAATGGTTACAACATTGGCACAATCTGATTTTTCGTGACTGATGGCCAAATCCTCCACTGATTTGCGAATCTCTTGCGCCTTTTTGATTGCCCCCGCTTTTTCCGTTCGAGGCAGTACCACCACAAATTCTTCCCCACCGTATCTCGCAACCATATCTTCAGGCCTGTTGAGCGTCTTTTCAATCGTCTTTGCAATTTCTTTCAAAACCTCATCTCCGGCACCGTGTCCGTAGAAGTCATTGAAATTTTTAAAAAAATCCACATCAATCATCACGAGAGAGAGAGGCTCTTCATACCGAAGCACCTTTTGCCATTCTTTCTGATAGATGGCGTCAAAATTCCGGCGGTTGTTAATGCCGGTTAATCCATCGATTCCGGCCATTTCCTCCAGCATCTGCTTTTGCTCAAGCAGTTTGATCTGGTTTTTAACCCGCAATTTGACAATAGAGGGATGAAAAGGCTTGGTGATGAAATCCACTGCACCCAGTTGAAAAGCCATTTCCTCATCTTCCGCAGAATCCAGAACGGTAATAAAAATAACCGGAATTTCTTTTTGATCGTCGTTGTTTTTCATCTTTTTTAAGATTTCATAGCCATCCATATCCGGCAACATGATATCTAAGAGCACCATATCGATACGATCTTGATCGTTCAAACGCTGAAAAACCTGGGCAGCATTTTTAGCCAGAACAACATCAAATTCCTCGTCTAACAATTCCGATAACACCTTTCTGTTGGAACGCTCATCATCAACCACCAAAATCCTGTATTTTTTTTGCATGACCCACTCCTCATAACTCTTTCTGTATGGTTTTGATCAGATCAAAGGCTTCCTCATACTCCAACTGTTCAATCATGGATTTGAGCTCTGACAACCTGTTCTTTATGCCAAAATCGGCATAATCTTTCAATAATTGATTAACCAACGTTTCTGCCTGATACCGACCTGCCTTTACAACCGGCAGCAAGTCATTTATTTTGTCTAAAAAGGACTGCTTTTGCTCAACAGTGAATTTCAAGGACAAATGTTGCTCTTGGCTTTGATGAAACAGTTCGGACTGCTCAAAATCTATTAAAAGGGTTTCTATTTCATTTTTCAAGGGTTCAATCAACTGATCGAATTTCTTGGCATCTTTTTCCTTTAAAGACAGTTCCATTTGAAGGGCCATTTCATAAAGCGTTTCAAACCCCAACATTCGAGACGTTCCCTTCAATGAATGGGCTTCCAGTTCGGCTGACGAAAAATCTCCTTTTGAAACAAAACGGATCATTTTCTCCGGATGATTTGAATAAGTATTAAAAAAATCCTGCAGTAATCCTTTATAAAAAGCTAAGTCGCCACCGGTATTTTCAAGACCTTGCTCCATATTCAGCCCATGGATCATCTTTATCTCCTCTATCATGAATCAAATTATTCCCAGATACATCATTATATCATCGAATCCAAGAAATCTTGATAAAAAAGGCCGTTTTGTACCCAACATCTAGCACAAAAAAAGGTCTCTTCATTCCAAGAGACCTTTTTGTTAAACAACCACTATTGCATACAACGAAACCAGAATGCAAACATATCCGTATACTCCTGGATGATCTTCTCTACGGGTTTTCCCATCCCGTGTCCGGCCTTGTGATCCAAGCGGAGTAAAATGGGGCGATCGGACTGATTCTTTTCCTGCAATGTAGCCAGGTATTTAAACGAATGGGCCGGCACCACCCGGTCATCGTGGTCGCCGGTTATCACCATGACTGCGGGATAATCCTTTTCTTCTATGTTGTGAAGTGGTGAATACTTGAGAATATATTTAAAGAACGCTTCTTCATCCGGGTTGCCGTACTCTGCCGCCCATCCCCAACCGATGGTGAACTTGTGAAAACGCAGCATATCCATAACCCCCACCTGGGCAAATACAACGCTGAAAAGATCGGGACGTTGATTGGCCACAGCCCCCATCAGCAACCCGCCGTTTGAACGACCATGAATCGCCAGGTAATCCTTTGAAGTATAGCCCTTGTCAATCAAATACTCGGCCGCTGCGATAAAATCATCAAAAACATTCTGCTTGTTCAAATACATCCCGGCCTTATGCCATTTCTCTCCGTACTCTCCACCGCCTCGAAGGTTGGCGTGGGCATAGACCACCCCTTTTTCAAGCAAACAGATGATGGCGGGATTAAAATCCGGGGTTAAGGAAATATTAAACCCTCCATAAGCGTATAGCAACGTAGGGTTTTCCCCGGTTCTTACCATGTCTTTTTTGCGGGTGATAAACAGCGGGATTTTTGTCCCATCTTTACTCTCATAAAAGACCTGTTCTGTGATGAATTGAGAAGCGTCAAAAGACAAGGGGGATTCTTTAAAGGGTTTGGTTTCGCCACTGGCAATATCCAGCGTGTGCCAACCCAAGGGTGCGATAAACGAGCTAAAGGAAAACAGAATTCGATCCAACTTCTTATCACCGGCAACATCAATCACACTGCCAATGATCGGCATTTGCACCTCATTTTTCAGCTGCCCCTGAAGATCGTATAAAGAAAGCTTGGAAATCACATCATGCAAATATAACGCCACAATGTGCTCACCAATTTTCCACCCATTCTCAAGCGGCTGATCGCTCGGTGCAATCACATCATGGATCTCAAAAGTTCTGGTATTCACCTTGACGATCTTTTTATTCGGAGCCTCTTTATCCGTCACAAAGTAAAGGTCCTCACCGGCTGACCCTATATAGTCGTGTTCATAGTCAAATCCTTCAAAGATGGTTTGAAAAGGGGCATTTTGATCATCAATCTTTTTCACACGAATTTCACTGCCGTACGTTCCCTGTGAAACAACCAAAATCAAATCATTCTCATCTTCACTCACCCTGACACCATGAAAACGCAGCGGATGTTCCTGATCTGAATAAAGAAGCTGATCCTGACTCTGCTTTTCACCCAGTTTGTGATAAAAGACCTTCATCCCTCTGTTTTGAACGGAAAGCTCTTTCCCCTCTTGGGGTTTATCATACCCGGAATAAAAGAACCCCTCTTTGTACCAGGCCGCCCAGGTAAATTTTACCCATTCAATCGTGTCTGCCAGAACCTCTTTTTTCTCCAAATCCATTACTTTGAGCAAATGCCAGTCCGATCCTGATTGAGACTGTAAATAAGCCAAATAACGGTTGTTTTTAGAATGGCCGTTTAAAAAGATAGACACCGTCCCATCCGCCGATAGCGTGTTGGGATCGATCAGCACATGCGCTTTCTCATCAAACCCCTCCTGCATATAATAAACCGGTTGATTCTGAAGGCCTTCATTGTAGCCATAGATAATCTTTTTACCCACGACTGTGACGGTGGAATATTTCGGATAATCATACAGCTGTCTCAATCGATCCTTTATTTCATCCCTTTGGGGTATTTCATTTAAAAACGTTTGAGTGAATTGGTTTTGTTCAGCCAGCCAGGTTTCTAAATCCTCTGATTTCTCGTTCTCCATCCAACGGTAAGGATCTTTTATCGTCATCCCGAAAATTTTTTCTTCAATATTTTCTTTTTTTGCCTTTGGATATTTCTGCATTTGCATCCTCCTTGTTTGTTTCCAAAGATTTTGTTTCCTTATTATATCATCTAATCTTCCCTCGATATCCGACAAAAGGCGCTTTCCCTTCTGGATTTTTTGATCAAAACGTGTTATCATTGGCCGTTTTATAACAATTGGAGGAGAAAAATTGGACATAAACATACTTGAATGGGTGGGTTATGCCGCCTCATTACTGGTGCTGATATCGTTGTTGATGAGCTCGATCATCAAACTCAGGTGGATCAACATGATCGGATCGGCAATCTTTTGTGTTTACGGATTTTTAATCGGTTCAATCCCTGTGGGAATCATGAACGGCGGGATCATCATCATCAACATCTACTACTTGGTCAAACTATACCATGCAAAGGAGCATTTGAAACTCATCAACCTCTACCCGAATTCGGAGTATCTGGCTTATTTCATGTCGTTTTACAAAAAAGACATGCTGAAATACTTTCCCGAAGACAACCTGAAAGTGGATGATCATATACTGGGATTTTACATTCTGCGTGATGTCATTCCCGCCGCCATTTTCATTGCAAAAAAAGTGAGCGAACATACGATCGATATACAGGTTGACTATGCCATACCGGCTTATCGGGATTTTAAAATCGGCAACTTCATCTACCTTGAAAACAAAGACTATTTTTTGGAACGAGGATTGACTCAGTTGACCTGCCTATCCATCAACGAAGAACATGACCAATACTTGAAAAAGATGGGCTTCACAAAAGGCGAAGAAAACCGGTTTGTTTTGAACCTTCAATAAAAATAGCTGTTCAGAGTCAACCGGAACACAAATGGCCCTGAACAGCCATTTAATTTTCAACTGTTTTTTTAGAGTGATACCACTTTACATCGGTTTTACAGGAACACAAATATCCACAATCACCTTGCCGTCTTTTTCCGCTTCAGGATACCATTCAAAACATGGCCGGTCATCGGGTTCATAACCGCTTTGAGGCAGCCATTGTGAATACACCCAATCCCAGGCCTTTCCATATTCCTCAGAGGTCAATTCGTAGCGGGCCATGGCGTATTTTCCGGCGGGAATGGTCATCTTGCCAATCTCGCCATCTACCGGAGTATCTGCGGGCACACTTAGACAAACACTGACCCTCAATTTTTCCTCTTCGGTGATTTCAGGGTTATCATGGTAGATGATCAGGCATTTGGCATTTGGATCATCGGCAAGACCCCTGGGACCCGCCCAGCTGTAAAGCCTATCAAACAAGTTTTTAAATAGGTCCTCATTTCCAGCATACGGTCCAATATATCGGACATAAGCCAGTGTCATTTCCTCCAAATTTCTGACGGTTACCTGTGTGGAATAATCACTCATATTCATCTTCCCCTTTTCATTCAAGATGCCCTCATTATAGGGGATTTTGGGGATCTTTTCTTTCCAATGATTGCCGTCTCCTTGATTCATATTGCTATTTTGAACACCCCAATTGCCCTTTTCAGACCGATACTGAGAGGGCGTTTGATTGAAAAAAGCCTTAAAACTTCTGGAAAAAGCAGCTGAACTGGAAAAACCGCAATCATATGCGATTTGAGTAATGGATACATCACGATTCATACAAAGCCGATCAGCGCCTTTTTGTAGCCTTATCCTTTGAATAAACTGAAAAAGGGTTTCTTTCATAAAAGAGTAGAAAATCCGATGGAAGTGAAATTTGGAAAAACCGGCAACCGACGCCAGTTCATCCAAAGTCATATCCTGTGAAATATGCTGGTCTATATAATCAATCACCGTGTTGATCCTGCTGATATACTCGTTCATCATTTTTTGCTGTTGTCCGTTCATCCGATCACCCGCTCCATCAAAAAATAAAAAGGTTGAAATTGATGCTTATGATATAGTATAACCTATGAAGCCTATCAACTTGCTAGACCATCATTGACGAGAAAGGTTGCGATAAAATGATTATAGCCTGCGCCACAAGCGATGGAAAAAGCTTTGTGACATCGCATTTTGGCGATAAAGAAAACCCAAGTTATCTGACGATAAACAAAGAACGAACTGTAAACTATACGGTCATTCAATAATTAAAAGAGGCGTTTTTCTAAAAACGCCTCTTTTAATATTTTTTTAACTCACCGGGTTTATGCGTCATACGCAATATTTCCAAAAACCGTTTTTGCGACCGGGTACCGCTGATCTTTTCCTTAAAGGGGAAGCCTTTGTCAAAGGCTTGAGCTTCTTCTACATGAATATCAAAAATCGGGTCTTCAACAAATCGTCCGCAAATACCCGAAAGCCCTTCTTGAGATAAAACACAAACCTGTAAGGCGGCCGCATACATGCCATCTGCCGTTTGAATCGAGTAATCGGAAGCGGGAGAAAATCCCACACGGCTGTAATAGGCCGGGTCGCCGTAGATCAAAATGGCACGGTACCCCAAGTCGGCTGCAATCTGCTTGGTGTGATGGATCAAAGCAGAACCGATCCCTTTTCGCTGATACGCCGGTAAAACAGAAACAGGTCCAAAAGTCAAAACCTCCTGTCGGGTTCCCTCTTGCGTAATAATGGCGGATTTGGTATAAAGGATGTTTCCCACAATTTTCTCATTCTCCGTCGCCACAAAGGCTAATTCACGAACGAATGCCTCTGATGAATGAAGCTTGTGCACCAGAAAATGTTCACAACAACCCGGCTCGTGTATATTCCAAAACGCTTCCCTTGTCAGCCATTCAACCTCCTGATAATCCCCGGGCTGTTCGAGTCTTAGTTGAATGTTCAATTTTTTAACCCCCGATACTGAGAATAGATTCTGTTTGTTGCAGAACATCATCGATAAACAGATAGAAATTATATCATTCCTTTGTTTTAAAAGCAAAAGTTTATATTTGATAAGCCTTTTTCCGCATCTAAATATCGGCTTGTTTTTCCGTAAGAAATAAGGATTAAAAAATAGACTTGACTTTAACGCCACGTAAAAGAGTAAACTATGGTTGAGCTCAAAAGGATGTGATTGCGTGCGTGATCTGATGAAAATCGGAGAAATAGCGAATCTGTTTGATGTGAGTACCAGAACGGTCAGGTATTATGAGGAAGTGGGGTTGTTGACCAGCCATCGTGATCCGGATTCTCAATACAGGTATTACGATGAAGGATCATCCCAGCATTGGATTTGTTTATTCCTATTAAAGAATAAGTTCAACCATGCTATAATGAAGCAT
>CAYYNI010000072.1:0-10019 GCA_964472765.1 uncultured Thermotogaceae bacterium
GATCGTCTTGCGGCTTCGTACGTCAACTTTTATGTCTCCAATCATGCCGTCATCTTACCGGTTTTCAACGATCGCCAAGACCGTCAGGCCATCAAATTGATTCAAAAACACTTCCCCAACCGGAACATTATTCCGGTTTACTCCAGAGAAATCCTTTTAGGAGGTGGCAATGTTCACTGCATCACTCAACAAATACCTGAAAAGGGTTAAATCCGTTTAGCTTGACAAGCCCATTGATGGATTTTCGATCCTTCTGAAAGCACGTTGATCAAATCACCTCTAGATGTTGTAAATCCAAATGTGGAAGCATCTTCAATAGCAAAGTCGTTGAGAGAAGCTTTTATGGCATCCAGCATAAAATATTTGCGGAATTTTCTGTATTCAGGTTTGAATTCCGATGAAATTGGTTTGAGGTAAATGTAAGTTCCAAATAAAGTGCCTGAGGACTTCAAATAAGGTTTGATGTGATTGAACAATAACTCACCTTTGTGAAAAACATGATTGGTAGTTCCAAAGATATCAAGAACGATATCAACACTCTCCCATTTTAAGGGAATATCGGAATATTCAGCTGCGATAAAGATTGAATTCTGACCTATTCCGTTTTTTTCCATCAAAGCTTTCGTTTTTTTAAGCTGTTCTAAACTATTATCCGTGGCGATAAAATAATTGGATTTGGCTATTTCCTTAATCACATTAGTCATCACCATGCCATTTCCTGTTCCAATTTCCACGATGATTTGATCGTTTAAAGATTCCACATTGAGACGTTTGATAACCCACTGAAAAGCCTTTTGAGTGAAGCTGATAAACAAAGTATCCGTTTGTTCCAAGTATTCCTCAGGTGAGTATTTATTGACTTCCATTACCTTTTTATAGGATTCTCCAATATTATGATCAATGATGATTCCATCCTGAATTAAAGCCATATACCCGCAATCGCAATGCAACTCACCATTATAAATAGAGTTCCCGTCAACAATGGCATTATAGAGTTTTAGATTCTTCTGACACTTGGGACAGTAAAGCAGATTAAAAAACTGAAGCGGAATGCCGATTTTTGTTTTAAGGGTTTTTTTCACATGTTCGATTTCGTCAATTTTCTCATCCAATGCCTTAATGGCCTTTTCTATCTCTTTTTTCTCCTCCATCAGATCATCTTTTTTTTCAATGAAAAACTGAGCATAGTATTCAAGATTGGTGGTATCAATGAGATTTGTCAACCGTTTGAAAGAAAGAATTTTCTTAATCTCCGTAATCTTAAACCGCATCAGTTTTAGTTCTTTAATCAGTGTCATGTCTTCAAGGCATTTATCATCAAACTGATATTGACTGTGTAGTTTTTCGGGTAAAATCATCCCATTATCAATATAATAGCGAATTGTATCGATTCTCGCATCAAATTTTCTTGCGAATTCACCAATCTTCATTATAGTCCTCCAAGGAAAAATGCTTTACTCGATTCTATCATATATCACTAATTTATAAAAAACAAGCTAAATAATAAACCGAGAAAAATGTGATATCAGTCGCAATCGATAGCGATCAAATCGTTATTTTATTCATTTAAACTTTATAAATAGATGAAGGTAAAGGGAAGAAGCCGGTTCACTTTTGAAATGATTTCATCAAGAAAAAAGGGGCGCTAAGCCCCTTATCTTTTACTGTTGATAGGCCTGACCCTCAACAGTTATCGTTTCTCTTCCGAGGATTCCGCCGGTTAGGTAAGTGATGAGCAAGTCTACAACGGTATATCCTTCAATTATTTTCAAATTTTTTGCAAAATCAGCACGATAAGGAGCTAACCCGGTTCTGATCATTTGATCAAGTTTCAAATTGGTATCGCTAAAATTATAGAGCATCGGACTAATCAGATACCAAAGTTCTCCGGATTCAGAAAAACTCCCCACCGGTCTACCTGAAGCCTGTGGGAAATAGCCCAAATTTCCATCCTCTGATTGGAACACCACTGAACAACTGCTGAAAGCAAAGATGATTAAAGCTAAAGCAACTGCCAAACCCATTTTTTTCAACACTCTGATTCCCCCTTCTTAAATTTGTGAATTTATTGAGTAACGATTAATGGATAAATGCCACCTGTATAGGCAAGTACAAACGAAGGCTGAATATTGTGATTGATACCCAGACCTATCTGTAACCCGCCCACTGCTGAAAAAGGAATATAAAAAGAACCTTTTATCGACGCATCCACATAATCCAATCCCATTTTGAGATCGGCATTGATATACACCCCAAAAAGACGTCCTTTGACGGTATTTAAAAACTCTAAAACCCTCAACTCCATTCCTGCGTTAACATAATAATCCGAAAGATCGTGAATGCCGCCACCCAGACGAAACCTAAAAGGCCCTGAAAACGAAGGGCCATAAGTCACAACAAAACTGATATCATAATTGTTGAACCATTCGTTTTCCTCGAAAAAACCAAGATTGGATTTCTGATACTCCAAGGACAAACCAAAATAATCATCGCTGTATTGGGCACTCAAACTAATGAGTGCGAAAAAAAACAACAATAACACACAGAAATGCTTTTTCATCTCATCAACCTTACTGTTCATTGTTATCCGATACACCTTATTTTACCATAAATACAACAAAATTAATGATACTTGAAGCATGTAATTATTCCTCTTTTTTTGCTATAATCACAGAAGAATTTTTATCTCTGGAGGCTCTTATGATAAAGGCACTTATTTTCGATATGGATGGCGTTTTAATTGATAGCGAACCGATTTACAAAAAGCTCAACGCTAAATTGTTTAATCAACTTGGTTTTTCTTTAACTGACGAAGAATATTCACAATTTGTGGGCACAACAGATGAAAAGATGTTAAGCGAATTAAGGGAACGCTTTTCGCTCAACAAGACTGTTACTGAAATGAACGCCATGCGAGAAACCATCCACATGGATTTTTTCAAATCAGCTGAATTAACCCCGATGGATGACCTTCATGAATTATTAGAATGGGCTAAAATGTCAGGATTGAAGCTTGCCGTTGCTTCCTCAACTGATGAAAAATTTGTCCTTTTGATCCTTGAAAAAATAGGGGTCATTGATTATTTTCATACCATTGTATGCGGAAATCATATCAGACACTCTAAACCCGCTCCGGATATCTTTTTGAAGGCTGCCAGAAATCTTGAACTGCCCCCCAACCAATGTATCGTCATTGAAGATTCTGCCAATGGGGTAAAAGCAGGAAAAAGTGCTGGAATGTATGTCATTGGGTTTCAAAGTGATGATGGTGTTCAGGACTTATCCGATTCCAGCCGGTTGATTCACTCACTAAATCAGGCCAAACAAGTTATAAAGGAATGTTTATGATTATTAGTGCGGATACCGGCGGAACATTTACGGATTTTGTTTACATAGAAAACGGAGATTTCAAGATACTCAAGGTATTATCTACCCCTGAAAATCCATCAAAAGCGGTATTGAAAGGTACAAACATCATCAATGCTGATGGCGTCAAAGAACTGATACACGGATCGACAGTCGCAACGAATGCCGTCCTGGAGAGAAAGGGAGCTAAAACGGCCATCATTACCAACAGTGGGTTTGAGGATATTATTGAGATTGGAAGACAAAATAGGCCTGAGCTTTACAATCTTTTTGTCAAAAGGCCTGAGCATTTGGTAAACACCTCACTTAGATTCGGTGTACCCGGCAGGATTTCCAAAAAAGGAGAAATCATCGATGCATTTGATCATAATGCCGCCAAACATGTGGCAGATCAGATTTTTAAGTTGAAAGTTGAATCAGTCGCTATTTGTTTTTTGTTTTCGTTTGTTAATCCTATTCATGAAATTGCAATGAAAAAGGTGTTGGATGAAATCTGCAAAAACAACATCGCTTGTTCGATGTCTCACGAGATCATGCCGGAATTCAGAGAATTTGAACGCTGCTCCACCACCTGTGTAAACGCCTATGTACAACCGATTATGCAAGGCTATATCGGTGAACTTGAACGTCATATCGGTAAGGATAATCTGATTATTATGCAGTCCAACGGGGGGAGAATCAGTTCTCAAACAGCCTCCAGAGAACCGGTCAGAACTATTCTTTCAGGTCCTGCCGGTGGTGCCGTAGGCGCCTTTGAAATTTCAAAGGCTGCAGGCTATGACAAAATTATCTCATTTGATATGGGTGGTACATCAACTGATGTATCGCTTATCAACGGAGCATTACCCATCAATGTTGAATCGACAGTATCCAATTATCCTTTGAAAGTTCCCATGATCGAAATTCATACCGTCGGAGCGGGAGGAGGATCCATCGCTTATATTGATCAGGGGGGTGCTTTAAAAGTCGGTCCCATGAGCGCAGGAGCTGAACCAGGGCCCATTTGTTATGGTATTGGCGAAAACATTACCGTTACAGATGCCAACCTTTATCTGGGAAGACTAATCCCCGAACAATTCCTCGGGGGGACCATGCCTTTGGCTAAAACCCGTTTGGATCGTTATTTTTCCCAATTTTCAAAGGAATCTGGCCTGTCTGCAATCAAATTGGCTCAAGGGATTTGTGATATCGCCAACACGGTCATGGAAAAGGCCATCAGGGTTATTTCGGTGGATAGAGGCCATGATCCTTCCGAATTTACGTTGTGTTCATTCGGCGGCGCTGGCGGAATGCACGCCTGTTTCTTAGCCGATTTACTGAATATCCCCAGAGTACTCATTCCGAAAGACCCCGGAATTTTATCAGCCAAAGGAATGCTTATGGCAGACTGCATACGTGATTATTCAAAAACCGTCATGATGAATGATTCCGTCAACCAAACGTTAATAGAAACAGAATTAGATCAATTAGAAGAAAGAGCCATTCATGACTTAGCTATTGAAGGCATAAAAAGGAAACATGTTCTCATCAGCCGATTTGTGGATATGCGCTATAAAGGTCAATCGTATGAGTTGATCGTAGACTATGTAGATGACATTAGAAACGCTTTTGATCAAGCCCATGAAAAACGCTATGGTTATTCCAACCCAGATAAAGCATGTGAAATTGTGAATGTAAGAATCCGAGCTTTTGGTAAAACAGCTAAACCCATTTTGAATAGGCTAAAAAAAGCAGATCGGAATGTTAATTTATGCGAACAATCTGTTTTATATACAAGAGATTGTGTTTTTGAGGGGTTAACCGTATCAACACCTGTCATTGACAGAGATCAATTGAATCCAGACGATCACCATGAAGGTCCTGTGATTATCGTTGAGTATTCTTCTACCATTGTCATTCCACCCACCAGAGCTTTTTGGGTGGATGATTTCGGGAATTTAATCGTTGAAAAAAAGAGTGGAGGGTGTTGAAGATGGTTGACCCAATCAAATTAGAAATCTTTAAAAATAAATTTTCCGCTGTTGCTGAAGAAATGGGAATTACGTTAAACCGAACGGCCTTTTCTCCAAACATCAAAGAAAGAAGAGACTATTCCTGCGCCATCTTCAATTCTACAGGGGATATGCTAACTCAAGCAGCCCATATTCCGGTTCATCTGGGCTCAATGCCCATGTCAGTTCAAGCAGCTATTTCAAACAGCCCGATGAATCCAGGCGATATGGTCATTTTAAATGATCCGTTTAAAGGGGGCACGCATCTTCCGGATGTAACAATCGTTGCTCCTGTTTTTACTTCACTAAACAGTCAAAAGCCTACATTTTATATTGCAAACAGAGCCCATCATGCCGATATCGGCGGAATGAGTGCCGGATCCATGCCACTTTCAAGATCCATTTATCAAGAAGGCTTGATTATCCCTGCATTGAAAATCATTAAAAATGGTCAGCTTGATGAAAATATCATGAAATTAATCCTGTCCAACGTCAGGACCAGTATTGAAAGGCAAGGAGATTTTGCGGCACAATTTATGGCAAACAAGATTGGAATCAAAAGAATGGATGAATTAATCGAAAAAAATGGCTGCGAAAATACCGTTTACTATTCTAACGCCTTAATTGAATACTCTGAAAGAATGATGAGGCAGACTTTGGAAAAGATACCCGACGGCTGTTATAAATTTGAAGATTATCTTGATTCAGATGGTGTGGAACAGCGACCAATAAAAATCAACACCCTTATAACCGTCAATGGGGATGAAGTTACTGTTGATTTCAGTGACAGTTCTAAACAAGTCAAAGGTAGTGTCAATGCTGTTTACGCAATTACTGTTTCTGCCTGCCTTTATGTCTTCAGATCCTTGGTCAAAGAAAACATTCCTACCAATGCCGGTTGCATGAGACCCATTCATCTCATCTGCGAAAAAGGCAGCATTGTGGATGCCAAACATCCTGCTGCCGTTGCAGGAGGAAATGTAGAAACCTCTCAACGCATTGTTGATTGTCTTCTTGGCGCCCTGTCAAAAGCCATCCCCGAAAAGATACCGGCCGCAAGTCAAGGAACCATGAATAATCTAACCATTGGAGGTATCGATACTGAAAATTTACAAGCCTTTGCCTATTATGAAACCATGGGAGGTGGCACCGGAGCTTGTGCAAAAACGGACGGGGAAAATGCAATCCAGTCTCACATGACGAATACTCTGAATACCCCGGTTGAAGCTATTGAGTACGAATACCCCATTCGCATCAGCAAATATGCCATTCGCAAAAATAGTGGGGGCAAAGGGCATCATACTGGCGGTAATGGTTTAATCAGAGAATTTACCCTTTTAAATGATGCTGAATGTACTATGCTAAGCGAAAGAAGGGCTACTACTCCTTATGGTTTGTTTGGTGGAGATGCAGGTAAACCCGGGATCAACCTTTTAATCTCAAAGGAAAGGGGCGAACACCGACTACCGGATAAATTCAGTCTGTTTCTTAAAAAAGGCGACATTCTAAGAATAGAAACGCCAGGAGGCGGCGGATATAAGAAAAAAGAAAAGAAGATTTGAGGTGATTAGTCTATAAGTTCAAGTGATCTCAATTTAGTTTCAATAGCTTCTCTTTCAATGGGCTTGATCAAATAACCGTCACAACCCCGTACATAGCTTTTCTGGATATTCTTTTTATCTCCAAGAGCCGTTATCATGACCACTTTTGGCGAATTGTTTTTACGTAGGCGTTTAATTCTGGCCAAAACATCATGGCCATCCATTCGAGGCATCATGATATCCAAGGTAACCAAATCATAGGGTTCATTTCTGGCTCCCGCTTCGATTACTTTGTCTAAACCATCAATACCATTGTCAGCGCAATCGCATTCACCATATTTTGATAATACCGTTTTCAGCATCTTCATCGTTATCGGATCGTCTTCAACAATTAAAAATCTCACGTTTTCCCTCCTAATAAGCGTTTATTCCTGCTTTATAACAATGATTCATCTGGCTCTGTAAATAATTTTTCCGGTGTCTCAAGACTAATGCGACCGATTGTTCCATCCTGAAACATTTTTAAAAAGATCGTTCTCGCTCTTTGAATATCAGGTTCTCCCTTTGTGAGTAAAAAGCCTCTCCGCCGGCATAACCTTTCATACACTTTTATGATATCCAACTCATCCGAATGGAGCTTTTCTCCAAGTATTTCCAAAGGTATTTGAGGATAATGATCCAGTAAATATTTGATCCCAAATATCAATGCTAAATCGATAATATCAGGTGTTGCCTTAATACCTGAAGTCAACAATAATTTGTATTTTACCGATTCACTAAAAAGATTGGAATACAATATACCAGGCGTATCAAGAAGAAGAAAATCATCACTGACGTTGATCCACTGAAGACCTTTGGTCACTCCGGGAGTGTTACCGGTACGCATGCTTTTTTTATTCATGATCTTGTTAATTAAAGTAGATTTCCCAACATTTGGAATACCCGTAATCATAGCCCTTTTAAAAGTTGATTTAGAAGGGATCCGGGTTCGGATTTGCTGTAGCCTTTTGTTGATTTTTTGGGGATCATCCTTCAAAGAAATGGGAATGCAAATAATCCCCTGCTTCTTATAATAAAGATCCCATCTTTCAGTTACTTCCGGATCCGCCAAGTCCACTTTTGTCAACAAAATGATCGTGTATTTGTTGTGAAATAATTTCTTCCATTCATACGCCCGACCGGAATAAGGTATCCTGGCATCAATCATTTCTATAACCGCATTTACTGCTTTTACCTTTTCTCCAATTCTCCTCTTAGCCTTTGCAATATGCCCCGGATACCACTTATCTTCCATGTTAATCAGCAACTTTGTCGATGGGGCCAAAGTGATTGAGCGGCCAGAAGATTAATAAAGGTCCCCCAACGATATTTTTTTTGGGTACAAAACCAAAATAACGGCCATCAAAACTGTGAGCAGAGTTATCACCCATAAAAAAATACATCCCATCGGGTACTTTGATCTTGACCTTTGCACTTTCCTTGTCATACCAGGCATAATCTTCAACTCCTAAGCCTTCAAATACCTCTTCATAAGATATTTCATAATCTAAAGCCTGATTATAGTAATTGAAAAGTGTTTTTTCCTGAGCACTCATATAAGGATATTCATCAGGATAAGCCATTTTTCTGTAAAAATTCGGATCGGTAAAGATAGCTGCACGCTCATAACGAATACCTTTTAAGAGGGTTGGCGTTTCACCGTTGACAACAACAGAATACCCCTCATCAAGTAAATTAGGTGAAAGTTCAACGATATCGCCTGGTTTACCGATTAACCGTTTCACATATTTGACATGTCCTTTAAACTCCCCGGGTGAAAACATATCCATGAAATGGTCGAACGCTCTAAGCATTTTTTGGGCCTCTTTATCAACGAAAGGCGTCCAAAACACAACCACTTCTCCATACTCGGGCTCCCTGGCCTGATAGGTAATTCTCTCAACAAACAAACGATCTTGTGGAATAATGGTAGGAAACATCGACTCTGTGGGCACCATCATGGTTTCAAAAACAAACAAACGTATTATGATAACCGCTACTACCGCATAAATCAACGCCTTGATCCATTCCACCGTTTCGTGTTTTGCCTTTTCTTTTATAGATGTCTTTTTTTCTTTCAACTTCATATCAGCCCCTGTAATGGAAAGCGGGAACCCGCAACGGATTCCCGAACAAAACACTTTTTTATTTTCGCTTCTGCCTTCGTTCTTTGATTTTCACTACACCAACAATATCTCTGATATAGTAAAGTTTTGCCCTTCTGACTTTACCGGTTTTTACAACTTCTACCTTTTCGATGGATGGAGAATTGATGGGGTAAATCTTCTCAACCCCCACACCGTTGGCACCGATTTTCCTAACTGTAAAACTTTTCCCCAATCCGCCGCCGCGTCTTTGGATAACGATTCCTTCAAATTTTTGTACCCTTTCTTTGTTCCCTTCTTTTATCTTCTGATGAACTCTGACGGTGTCACCAATCCTGAAGGGTGCAACCGATTTATAATCCGGCTGTTCTATTGCACGTATAAGAGCATCCGACATAATTGTAACCTCCTTACCTTTATTTTTTCTATAAGTTTTCTTTCTTTATCATTCCTTTAAGATGAAGCAAATACCTCTTCGCCTATCAAACGATCTAAAATAATGGCTATGGCACTTCTAACCGAAAGATGATTAAAATCGCCCAAAGACCTGACGGGTTCAAGAGAATAATCACAAGTGTTTAAAATCTCATTGGGTAAACCATGACCCGTTCCAAAAATCAGCAAAATAGGCTTTGTTTGACTTCGAATTTCCTTGCTCATATCATGAAAAGTAATCGTATTCGGCCGAATTCGCGCCGAAGTGAAAACCGTTAAAGGTTTTTCACCTTCTTTTTGTGTAATCTCTTCAATGACATCTTCATAATACGCCTCTAAAGCCACTTCATACAAGGCCTCAGTTCGGTTTTCATTAAAACGCCTGCCCGATCCATCTATCCAAAATTTTAACACCCTTCTAATGATTTCTTGTTGAGCCGGTAAATTCGTGACCATATAGTACTTCTTAATATCATAAGTGCGACAGGTCCTTGCAATATCGTGTATATCGATATTCGTCACAGCCGTTGAAATGATCTTGT